>JAYTVG010000117.1:0-8063 GCA_043744135.1 Deltaproteobacteria bacterium
TGTTTTTCGCAGAGATGTGGGAGCGCTTTTCGTACTACGGCATGCGCGCGCTGTTGGTCTTTTATATGACCAAGGGTTTTTTACACTACGACGACAAACACGCGTACGCGGTGTACGGGGCTTACGGTGGCCTCGTGTACATGACGCCGTTTATCGGTGGCATGATTGCCGATCGGCTGCTGGGCCAGCGGCGCACCGTCATCATCGGCGGCGCTTTGATGGCGCTGGGTCATTTGTTGATGACGGTGGAAAACACCCTCGGCTTTTATTTCGCGCTCGCCTTGCTCATCGTCGGCAACGGCTTTTTTAAGCCCAACATCTCCACCATGGTCGGCCAGCTGTACCATGCCGGCAACAAGGACAAGCGCGACGGCGGCTTCACGATCTTTTACATGGGCATCAACTTGGGAGCGGCCGCGGCCCCGCTGTTGTGCGGCTACATCGGCGAAAAATACGGCTGGCACTACGGCTTTGGGCTCGCGACCTTTGGCATGCTGTCGGGCCTCACCATCTTCATCGCCCCCGCGCGCGTCACGCAGGCGCTCATCGCACTTGGCTCAGCGTTGTTGGCGGGTGGATTGATGTGGAAGGTGTGGGGCGAGCATTGGGCGATCGTGGCGTTCAATGTGCCCGTCGCCCTGGCTGCGATCGCTGCGGCTTATTTCTCCATCAGCGCGCTCAACGTCGGTGCGCTGCCGGCGCACGTCGGCCAGCCGCGTACCCTTGACGGCCTCGGCAAAAAACTCACCGCGGTGTTGGCAGTGACCGCATGCGTCGTGCCGGTGGCGGGAATGCTCGTGTACAAGTCGTCGATCGCGGGCGGCTTGCTCGGCGTGTTCGGCTTGGTCGCCACCGGCTACGTCATCTTTGTCGCCGTCAAATCGCCGCGCGTCGATCGTGATCGCTTGTTCGCGCTGCTCGTCATGTTCTTTTTCTCGACGTTGTTTTGGGCGTTTTTTGAGCAGGCGGGCTCATCCATGAACAACTTCGCGGACCGAAACGTCGACCGCGTGTTTGAAGACAAGGTCGTCGCCACCACCGACGTTGGCAGCACCATGGACATCCCGGTCAACCAAGAGCTGCTGGGCTTAAACGTCGGCGGCAGCGTCATGACCATCACGCGCCTCGACGCGATGCGCGCTGACAAGCAACAGACCGTGTCGCTCACCATCGCGCCCGAGCACGTCGGCATGGGCATCGGCGGATCGGAGGTGGCCGCATCCGAGTTTCAAGCGGCAAACGCGCTGTACATTTTATTGTTCGGTCTGCCGTTTGCGTGGCTGTGGACCTACCTCGCGGCCCGCAAGCGCGACCCGTCGACGCCCGTGAAGTTTGCGCTCGGCTTGATGCAGCTGAGCGCGGGTTTTGTGGCGTTGTGGTGGGCGACGGAGCACCCGAGCGCGCGCGGCATGGTGGGCTTAGGTTGGCTGATGCTGGCGTATTTGCTGCACACCACCGGCGAGATTTGCTTGAGCCCCGTGGGACTGAGCATGGTCACGAAGCTGTCGCCTAAAGCGCTGGTGTCGACGATGATGGGCGGTTGGTTTTTGGCGACGGCGTTTTCCGAATATCTCGCGGGCGTCATCGCCACGTTCACGGGCGTGCACAGCGAGGGTGACGCCGGCAACACCATCCCGCCACCGCTGCAGACCATCCACATCTACGGCGACGTGTTTGGCCGTATCGCTATCGCGGCGATGGTCGCGGGCCTGGTGTTGTTGGTGTTTTCGCCGCTGCTCAAGCGCTTGATGCACATGGATCAGCCGATGACGGGCGAGAGCGACTAGCTACACCGCTGACTTGCGTTTTCAACCCTGCAGTTTCAACCCTGCAGTGACGCGTCCAAGCGCTCGCGCTCATTGCTGGTCGCGAGCAATAGTGCGTCGAGCGCCTCCAGGCCGCCGTGCAATTCGTACGCGGCGATGCCGCTGCTGGCGGGCCCGATGGGCAAACGCGGCAGTCGAAACAAGTGGTCGGCGGGTCGCGCCACACCCGGCTCGGCTGTCAGGCCCGCGCGATAGCCGGCCGCACGCGCCGCTGCGTAGACACGGTCGTCGATATATGGCGGGCGCCCAAAGGGGTAGCTGACGACGTCGCAAAACGACGCGCCGCACAACTGCAACAACAACGCGCGCGGTTGCTCAAGCTCCGCGTGCAGTGCCGCGTCCGACGCCGCGGCAAACGACAGATGCTCGTGGCCGTGCGCGCCGAAGCTCACCAGCGCGTCGCGCGACAACGCCACCAGGTCGTCGGCGCGCAGCATCCGATCCAGTGACGCCACCACCGGCAAGCCGCCGGTGCGCGCGAACAGTTCGTCAAGACGCCTGTGCAAGCGGCTTTCGTCGAGCGACGCCAGCGACAACAACAGCCGCCGCACCGACGCCGCGCGGTGTTTGGCGGTGTCGGTTTCAAGCACGCGATCGATCCACGGCACGCGCAGGGGATTGGGCGCGAGCGCCGCGAGTGCCGCCCGCACCGATTCGTCCCACAGCGTCGACGCGGAGTGCAGGTGGCCGGTGGTAACGAACACGCAAAACGGAATTCCTAAGCGCCGCAACACTGGCAACGCCAGTTGCGTGGTGGCCGCAAAGCTCTCGTCAAACGTCAACACCGCCATGCCCTCGCTGAGCCGTTCACCGCGCGCGAGGTGCTCGATAGCCTCACGCATGTGCACGAACCGCAGCGTCTTTTGCGTGAGCACGAGCTCGCGCTCAAGTTCCGTCGGCGTCATCGCAGCACCCTGCAAACGATCGGGGTGGCTGAGGCCATGCACGTCGTTTGGCACCAGGCGGCGTGCGCGCAAAAACGCCACGGCGGCACCGCGCGCGTGCAGGCTGGCAGCGTGCACCAAGCGGCGGGTGACGGCGAGTCGACCGAGCTGCAGCACGGCGCCGCGCAGCAGCGCACGACTGGCGGCTTTGATCATGGTGCGCGGTTCGCGTCGTCAAACGCGCGGGTCACCATCACCGCCACCATCTCTTTGCGCCAACTTGGATCGTCGGCGATGTTCGTCATCGGGTGACTCTTGGCGCGCGCGAGTTGAGCGACCTCCTGCACCACTGACGCGTCAAGCCCGCGGCCAGCAAACCCGTCCACGGCGATGGCGTGCGGACGCGCTTGCAGCGCAGACACCGTCACGCGCATGGCGACCACGGTGTTTGCTGCATCGACGTCGGTGCTGACCGCGACGCTGAGCAGCGGGAAGTCGATGCTGTTTCTGTGGCGCAACTTGGCGTAGCCCTCTTTGCGGTGGGCGCCGCCTTTGGGCACACGCACCGAGACCAACAACTCGTTTGACGCGAGCACGTGGTTTTTGATGCCGTCAGCGACGAAGAATTCCTCGAGTGGCAAGCTGCGCTCACTGCGGCTGGACTTTAGATCCACCGACGCACCCAGCGACAACAGCATGGTGGCGGTATCGTTGGACGCTGCCGCGACGCACTTTTTACCGCCCGCCACGACGTGACACGCGGTGCCGTCCTTTTTGAGGCAAAAGCCCAGCGACTCGCGCCAAAAATAACTCTGGTTGTAATACAGGCAGCGCGTGTCAAGCGCGAGGTTGCCGCCGATGGTACCCATGCGCCGCAGTTGCGGACCCGCCACCGCGCGCGCCGCCTTCGCGAGGCCTGGCGCGAACTGCTGCACCAGCGGCGATGCCTGTACGTCGTGAAGCGTGGTGAGCGCACCGATCTCAAGGTGGTCACCCCGATCGTGCACACCCGCGAGCGTCCTTAGGCGACCGATATGCACGAGCACCGCGGGCTCATGCAGACCGTGCTTCATATTCACCAACACATCGGTGCCGCCCGCGCACACTTTCGCGCGCTCCTGGTGCACATGCAAAAGCGCCAGCGCTTCGTCGACGGTGCCGGGTGTTTCAACCATGCAGGGATCGAGGCGCAGCATTAGCGTGCCACCGCGGGCAAATGAGACACCAAACCGGCAGAGTAAAAAAACTGCACCCACGCATCGCGCGATGTGGCGTCGAGGGCGCCGTCGACAAGGCCATGCACGCGATTGCACTCAAAGTTGAACTCGAGGGCGTGCTTGCCGCTGGTGGTCTCAAGTAAGATCACGTGGTGCGGACCACGACACTCGTTCGACGACGCTGCGGGCTTGCCTCCCACCGCCGTGGTGCGGATGAGCTCAAGCGCACGCTCGCGCCAGTTGTCCTTCAAGCGCCACTGCCGAGAAATCGCCATGCACGGGTGCGCGAGGTCGGTGACGGTGGTGCAAAACTGCGGGTCTGCCGAAAGCGCGGTGAGGTTAACCTCGACGATTTGCACGTCTTGCACCGAGCGAATGTCGAGCACAGGCGCGGGCGACGGTGGTTGTGCGGGTGCCTGTGCCAACACGATCGGTGCGATCGCCAGCGCCGCGAGGGTGAGCAAGTGCATCAGCGCGCTCCCTTCGAGGTGCGCAGTGCGGCGAGCACCGAAACCGGCGACAGCGGCAGTCGCGTCATGCGCGCGCCGGTGGCGTGAAAGACCGCGTTTGCGATCGCGGGGATGGCGGAATGCAGCGGACCTTCGCCCGCCTCTTTGGCACCGTATGGACCGTTTTGATCGGGCCGCTCGACGATGATCGCTTCGATGCCCGGCGTGTCGAGGCTGGTGGGGATGCGGTAGTCGAGCAAGCTTGGACCAACGAGTAGGCCCGCGCGTTGCTTGAGGCTGACCGCGGGCGCACCGACAGCGTCTTGGCCGTACAACATATTCTCCAAGTTCACCTCGGCAGCACCCATGTACGTACTGCCCTCCATCTGTCCTTCGACCAACACCGGGTTGAGCGCCTTGCCGCAGTCGTGTGCGACCCACACCTTAACGACGTCGATGCGGCCGGTGTCGGTGTCGACGTTCACTTCAGCGACGTGTGCGGTGGCCGAGTACGCGGGAGACGCGCCGATGGTGCCGCCGCGATAGTCGCCACCGCGGTTGTGGGTGCGGTAGCCGCCGGTCGATCCGAGCGTACCAAAGCGTGCTTCAGCGATCTGAAACGCCTCTGCGCAACGCACGCGTGTGGCTGTGTCGTTGCCGCGCCACACGAAGCCAAAACCAAAATGCACGTCGTCGATGCCGCAGTCCCATGCATCGCTCACGGCCTGCGCGACCTGATCGCGCAACTTGCGACAGGCCTCAAGAGCTGCGTGGCCCATCATGAGCGTGACGCGCGACGAGTACGCACCTAAGTCGACGGGGGTGAGGTCAGTATCCGACGCCACCACGCGCACGTGATGTTGCAGCACGCCGAGCTCTTCGCACGCGATAGTGGCCAGCACGGTATCGCTGCCTTGGCCGATGTCAGACGCGCCCGAAAACACCGTCACGCGGCCGCTGCGGTCGAGCTTCACCTGCACGCCGGACTGCGGCATGTCGTTTGGGTAGATCGGGTAGTTCGTCCCCGAGATGTACATCGACACCGCCACGCCTAAGCCGCGTCCTGGCGGCAAACTCGCGCGCCGCGCCTTCCACTCACTCGCGGCCTCGACGGCGCTGAGGCACTCAAGCAAGCCCGAGCTTCCCATGCGTTGGCCGTTGACGAGGGTGACGTTTTCGCCCGCAAAATTGCGCCGTCGCAAATCGATGGGATCGATCTTCAGTTGGTGCGCGAGTTGATCCACACACACCTCAAACGCGAAGCGCGGCTGCACGCTGCCGTGGCCACGCTTGGGACCGCACGCGGGTTTGTTGGTGTAGTAGCGCGTGGCAGAAAACGCGTAGCTGTCAAAGCCCACCGGGCCCGTCAGCAATTGGCCCGCATAGTACGCAGTGATCATGCCGAAGCTCGCGTAAGCACCGCCGTCGATGTCGATGTTGGACTTGACCGCCGTGAGCTTGCCGTCGGCGTTGGCAGCAACGGTGAAGTGCATCGCCATCGGGTGGCGACCGCGGTGCGCCACAAAAACTTCCTCGCGCGTGTACAAGCACTTCACGGGGCGGCCGGTCATCATCGCGAGTTTGGCGACGACGAACTCGAGATCGAAGGGCTCGCTTTTGCCACCAAATGCGCCGCCCACGGCCGGCTGAATCACGCGCACGCGATCTTCGGGGAGCTCCAGCACCACAGCGAGGTCGCGGTGCAGATAGTGCGGCACCTGCGTGGACGAGATGACCGTCAACAAGCCGCGCTCATCCATGCGGCCGATCGCGCAATGTGGCTCGATGGCAGCGTGCGTGGTGCCGACGAAAAAGAAGTCGTCCTCGACCACGGCGCCGCTCAAGCGCGCGGCGGTGATGTGCGCATCGACGTCGCCAAAGCTGAGGTCCACGGCTTTGGTGATGTTGGCTTTTTTGGCGAAGCCGTTGACCTTGGTGGCGTCGTCGTTGCCGGTGGTTTTGGCGACGTCGGTGCTCAAGATCGGCGTCAGATCTTGGTAGTGAACGATGATGGCTTTTATCGCTGCGTTGGCCGTCTCTTCATCGATGGCAGCGACCGCGCAAATCGCGTCACCGATGTAGCGCACCTTGTCGGTGCACAGCGCTTGCTCATCTTTGGTCCACGGGATGATGCCGTACGCGTGCGGCAGGTCTTTGCCGAGGATCACCGCGAAAACGCCGGGCATTGCCAGCGCCTTTGCAACGTCGACATCGATGATGCGCGCGTGCACGCGGCTGCTGCGCTTGATCTTTGCGTGCAGCATGCCGGGAAAGCTGATGTCGTCGGCGTACGCGGTGCGACCGGTGGCTTTGTCGTTACCGTCGATCTTGCGCCCGCGCTGACCGATGCCGTGCGCTTGGTCTTGACGTCGCTGTGTGGCGTCGATGATGGTGGAGCCGTGCACATGAAAGGGCAGCCGCGTGGTGATGGTACTCATGGGGCCCCTCGCACAAGCGGCGCTGTGGCGAGACCACTGCTGCGCATGCGCGCGTACGTTTCATCGGCGTCGCCACCGTGCGCGGCCGCCAACAACACCGCCTCCAAGATCTTCGTGTAGCCGGTGCAGCGGCACAGGTTGCCCGACAGCGCGCGACGAATCTCGTCGACGGTGGGCTTGGGATTTTCTGCGAGTAGCGCCGTCGCGCTCAGCATCATCCCCGGCTGACAAAAGCCACACTGCAGTGCGCCGCAGCGGTCAAATGCGTCTTGCACTGGCGAAAGCTTTCCGCCCACGCTCAACCCCTCAATCGTGGTGACAGCTTTGCCCTCAACAGCGCACGCAAGAGTGATGCACGACAGTGTGGGTTGGCCGTCGACGAGCACCGTGCACGCGCCGCAGTCGCCCTTGTCACAACCTTGTTTGGTCCCGCACAGCTGAAGATTGTAGCGCAGCACTTCGCATAGCGAATGGTGTTCGGCCGCCGCCGTGCACTGTTGCTCGCCGTTGACTTGCAAAACCAACAGGCGCGTGCGACGGAGTGGCGACGTCATAGCTCGGCTGTAGCAGGCGCGGCTAGTTGTGCAACCCTAGCGATGTCTCGGTGTTAAGGCACGACGCCAGCGGGCGCGTCGCTGCTGACAAAGCGCCCAGCATCGTTTTGCACGAAGCGCGTGCGGTGCGAAAACACCCGGACGGCTTGCGCATGAAGCGCGTCACCGGGCAGGGCGAGCACCATGCCGGTGTCGGTCACGACGATGCGCGGACAGATGCACGGCAGAGGCAGCACGACGCTGGCGGCGGCATCGGCGACTGACGAAAACGGCAGCAGATCCTCAAGCGTGCACTGCGTGGGCGGTGCGAGGGCCATCTCGCCACGCGCGTACGCGAGCAGTGCCGCGCGCGGCGTCAGCCAGACGCACGCGACAGCCTCGTGATTGTCGACGGAGGCGCCGGTGCCGGCGGCGACCTCGACCAAAAAAAAACGCGTATCGAAGCGCCTTGGCTCCTGCGTCGGCGTCACCCACCACGACCACGGCGTCAGCTTCGCGTAGTCAATGTGCACACCTACCTCTTCAAAACATTCGCGCGCCGCGGCACGGGCGGCGGCGTGGTGAGCGCCATCGCTGTGGTCAGCGGGTTCGACGCGGCCGCCCGGGAACACGTGGGCGCCAGCCATGAAGCCACTTTTGCCACTGCGCTTCATCAGCAAGACTTCGTAGCGGCATGCGTCGGCGCTTTCGGCTGC
>JAYTVG010000118.1:0-2453 GCA_043744135.1 Deltaproteobacteria bacterium
ACGCCGACGAAATTTTGGATGCGTCGACGCTGCCGCAGCGATTTTGTGCATTCTCGCCCTGCTTTCGTGCGGAAGCCGGCAGCGCGGGCAAAGACACCCGCGGCCTCATTCGCCAGCATCAGTTCGACAAGGTGGAGATGGTGCGGTTTTGTACGCCCGAGCAGAGCGCGGCGGAACTCGACGAGATGGTGCAGCGCGCCAGTGCGCTCATGAGCGCGCTTGAGTTGCCACACCGCGTGATGTTGTTGTGCGCGGGCGACATGGGGTTTGGCGCGGAAAAAACCTTCGACCTCGAGGTGTGGTTGCCCGCGCAAAACAGCTACCGCGAAATCTCCTCGTGCAGCACATGCGGCAGCTTTCAAGCGCGTCGCGCGCAGATTCGCTACCGACCCGCCGCCGTCGATCCAAAGAAGCCCGAAAAGCCGCGGCCGCTGGCGACGCTCAACGGCTCAGGGCTGGCGGTCGGGCGGACGTGGGTGGCGCTGCTTGAAAACCACCAACAAGCGGACGGATCGATTCATGTGCCGATGGCACTGCGTCCTTACCTCGGCGGCCTTGAGCGCTTGCAACCCAGCGCCTGACAACGCCCGCGAACGTGCGTTTAGCGAACTGTAGAGCTCTCTGCTTCGTCCGCGCTGGTGGCGGCGCCATGGACGTCGCGCGCGGGCAACAACCACCTTCCAAGCGCTAAGCCGACGCAGCCAGCGCCGGCGCTTGCCAAAAGCACGCCACGTTTTGCAGCCGTCAGCAGCGTTGCGTCGGTGAACGCAAGTTGGGCGACAAACAGCGCCATCGTGAAGCCGACGCCCGCAACCACCCCGAGCACGAGCAGGTGGCGGGTGGTGATGCCGGTCGGCAGTGTCGCGAGGCCCGTGCGCAACATCAGCCAGCTCGCACACAAGATACCGATGGGCTTGCCGACGACGAGGCCGACACCGACGGCGAGCCCGACGCTCAGCGCGCGTGCGTCAAGCGCGTCGGTCGACACGACGACGCCGGCGTTTGCCAGCGCGAACAGCGGCATGACGCCAAATGCCACCCACGGGTGCAGGGTCGCGATGAGGCCCTCGGCCGGTGACATCGCTTCACGGCGGGCAACGTCGATGCTCTCCAGCGTTTGTGCGAGCTCGTGCCCAGGCAGCGCGGCGACGTCGACGTCCTTGAGGCGATCGAGGTGGCCACGCACGCCTTGCAAAAACCCGTGCGCGCCGAGCCAGGCCTGCACCGGTGTCATGAGGCCAAGCAAAACGCCCGCGATGGTGGGGTGGATGCCGGCGCCGTACACGCCCCACCACGCCAAGAATGCTGGCACGGCGTACACAGCCTTGCTGCGCACGCCGACGCGCTGCAAGACAAACACGGACGCAAACGCAGCGACCGCCACCGCCAACCCTGATAGCGCGATCCCCGTTGAGTAAAACAGCGCGATAACCACAATGGCACCGAGGTCATCGATGACGGCGAGCGACAGCAACAACACGCGCAGGGCGGGCGGCACGCGCTTGCCGAGCAGTGCGAGCACGCCGACCGCGAAGGCGATGTCGGTGGCCATCGGCACGCCCCAGCCCGCGTGCGTTTGTGGGCCGCGCGCGATCGACAAATACAACAGCGCGGGCGCGACCATGCCGCCCAGTGCGCCCGCCGCCGGCAGCGCCGCACGTCGCCACTGCGATAGCTCGCCGTGGTGGACTTCACGCCGAATCTCCATCCCCACCACAAAAAAGAACACCACCATCAGCCCGTCGTTGACGAACCATTGCAGCGGCCGTTCGAAGACAAATGTGCCGACGCGCAACCCCAGCGGTGTGTGCCATAGGCGCTGGTAGCTCGACGCCCACGCCGAGTTGGCCCACACCAATGCCAGCACCGTGGCCGTCAACAACAAGATGCTGCTGGCCGCCTCGATGCGCAAAAAACGCTCGAGGGGACGCCCCGCGGCGCGCGCAAAACGCAACAGCGGCTCCCATGCCTCGGGCGGTGATGGGGGCGTGGGCCTCGATGCGCTCGCGATCGACATCATGCTCCTGGTGTGCGGCACCACACCGACGCCGGCCGCTGCAGCGTTTGCACCTTCGACAGCCCGCGCGGCACCATCGCACGACGCCCCGCTGGCGTCGAGGTCAACACCACGTCCGCGCGCCGCACTTGATCGCGCATCACGTCGCACGACGCGCAAGTTCGCGGCGCCTCACGGACGCGTGGGCAACCACAACGGCGCAGCACGCAAGCCCAACCCGATGCCGTCCGCCCGAGAGGTTGACACCCAAGCGCAGGTGGTTGATGACGACCGCTTCGACCCCGATCGCCAGCGCGATTGCGGTCCACGCCCTGCGAGGCGTTCACCATTGTGGTGGACGCGTCATCGAGGGGAGGAGTTTTGCTTGTCGACATCAAACCCCACCATCACGCTCAACGCCACGGTCCGTAACGAAAGCGGCAAGGGTGCAGCCCGT
>JAYTVG010000119.1:0-2452 GCA_043744135.1 Deltaproteobacteria bacterium
GCTTCGCCTAGCCACGCCCACTCGCGATCGTGGTGCGCACGGTTTTCGTGGAACGTTCCTTGCTTCAGTGTGCATAAACCGACCTTTGGGCTCGGCAAGGAGCGTCTGATGCGTTTGACCGTGCCGCTTTTGACCGCTGTGAGTGTGTTTTCGCCCCTGAGCGCGTGCGGAGGCGCGCCGGGCCTAGACGCTGGCACTCCCGCCGCGCAGCAACGCGCCATCGTCAACGGCAGCGCTCGCTTGGCCGAGGAGGATCCGTCGGCGGTGGCGCTGATCGCGGTCGTTCCTGGCCAAGGCGTGTTCTCGTTTTGCTCAGGCACCCTGATCGCAGCTGACGTCGTGATGACCGCCGCCCACTGCGTCGCCGCCATCGACACCGACATCGTCGCGTTTGGCGCCACGGTCGCGGTCTCGCGCGAGGCCGAGACGCGCGTCGCCGAGTTGGTCGACGCCGTCGATGTACGAGAGTGGATTTTTCATCCTTCGTATGACGGCGGCGACCAAAACAGCATCGGCAACCCGACCCCCGACGTGGGCCTGCTGTTTTTGGCGCAAGCGATGCCCAACGCGCAACCCGCTGCCGTACTCACGGCAACTGAAGCCCAGCATCTGCGACCGGGCCAGCCGATCGAGGTTGTGGGCTGGGGCTTGCAAACGCCCGGTGGCCAAGACAGCGGCGCGAAAAATGGCGCGTTCACCGTGCTTGACCTCGTCACGCCGCAGCTGTTGTTTTACGGCACCCCGCTGGTCGGTCGCCCGGCGTCCAATAAATGCAACGGCGACTCTGGCGGGCCAACCTACTTGCGTGCCAACGGTGCCACGCGCGTCATCGGCGTCGCGTCACGCAGCGACTGCGAGACCGGCACCATCGACATCCGTGCGGACGCGTTCGCGGATTTTATCGACACTGCGATGCGCGCCCGCTGCGCCGACGGCACCCGCGCCGACTGTACGTATGAAGGATTGCCGACGCCTGAGCAGCTGGGCGCGGGATCGCTCGGCGAGCCGGTGGTGCTGATTGACGTGCGGGCCGTGCCCGCGCAGATCGAAGACGACCTCAACGCAGCCGGCGCACATTTCGCGAGCTGCGCTGGGGTCGAGGCTGACGAGGGCGTCGGCCTGTTGTACTCGGAGGCGTTTTTGCTCGGCGCTGCGGCGTGTGACGCCAGCGCTCGCGCGGATGGCGAGGCCTACTATGCGTGTTTGGCCGCGACTGCGTGCGCGCAGCTCGACGGCAGCGGTTGCGTTGCTGAGGCGGACGCGGTGCAAGGGGACCTCGACAACTGCAGCGACTACGCGGCTCCCCCTCCCCCCGCGCACATCGACGGTATCGATCCACCGCTCGCACAAGGCCTCGCAGACCTGTGCACCGCGCTGCTGGCGTGCGGCTACCAAGGCACGCAAGACAGTTGCGTGCTGGACCAAGAGCAACAACTGGCGGGCGCCGTGCAGTACGAATGCGCGCGCTTGGAGCTGCTGCTCGGCAACGGCTACACGTGCGCGAGCACGCTGTCGTGCGACGCGTTGGCCAACAACGATCTCGGCGCTTGCTTTAGCGATTCCGAGATCAACGACTCGCTGCGACGTTGCGATGACCTCAATGTCGGTGAAGGTGAAGGTGAGGGTGAAGGCGAAGGCGAAGGCGAAGGCGAAGGCGAAGGCGAAGGCGAAGGTGAAGGTGATGACGCACCGCCGACATGCGCGCAGTTGCACAAAGATCCCGCGCTAGCTTTGTTTGCGGGCGCACTGATCGTGGCGCGTCGACGACGACGGGACAACCGCTAGCCGTTACGCGAGATAGGCTGCGAACACGGCGCGCAACTCCTCCGGGACTGCGATGGCCGCGCGGGTGTGCAGGTGCATGCACACGGTCGTGATGGTGGCGCGCATGCACAACACCGCGTCACGCTTGTTTTTGATCTCGTAGGCCAGCGTCACCGACGTGGTGCCGATTTTCTCGACGGCGACGGTGACGATGGCGGTGTCGCCGTAGCTGAGCGGCGCTTGGAAATCGGCGTCGATGTGCACGGTGGGGAAGCCCAAGCGCTTTTCGCTGATGAGCGTGGGGTACGAAAACGGTGCGACGGCGTCAAAAAAGTCCTCGAACGCCGCGTGGCACAGGTGCAAAAACCGCGGGTAATACACGATGCCCGCGCCGTCGACGTCATCGAAACGAATCTTTTGCACGCTGGTGAATGGCATGTCGCGAGTCTGGCACTTCGGGCGGGTGGTGTGCACGCGGGCGCACGCCGTGATTTCTTGCCAGTGCGAACCGTTGGTCAGCCGATTGCAGGGATACGCGCCAAGAACACCTCGACCCGCCCCCACGGCATCCACACCCTGCGCGCCGCGAGCTGTTCGCCGATCGTGCGGTGGGTGAGCGAGACGACGCACACGCCCGGCGCCAGCTTCGCCACGATCGAGGTGCGCAAGGCCGCATCCATGCACGTGC
>JAYTVG010000120.1:0-8049 GCA_043744135.1 Deltaproteobacteria bacterium
GGCTCGCGAGCACGGGACGACCTTCGCGGTTTGCGCCGCTAAACGCCACGCGCGGACCGACGTCGTGGCTGACGGTCTCGTTGTCGACACCGCGAAACAGCGTCAAGTTGTCGCGATATCGAACGAAGAAGTCCTCGCCCTCAAATTCATAGCGCTCGGCGACGCTTGCTGCTTCGCCCGGCAATCGATGGTTGGCGTAGCGGATGTTACCGGCGGTTTGAATGCTCGACGCGCTAAACGGCGTTGCACGCGCATCGACGACGGGATCGAAGAAAAACGTCGGATCCCACGCGCCGGCTGCCTCGACGGTAATGACAAACGGGTTGGCGCTCACTTGGGCGCGGGTAGATTTCGACGCGAGCACCAAGGTGGCAGTGGCAGCTGCGCCAAAGCGGAGGAACGAACGGCGGTGAAGTTTGATGGCAAGCATGCGTTACTCCATGAAAAAGAGCGGGTCAGACAAGATCGCGGACACCACGGCAACCCAAGCCCGAACGACGCCGGTGCTGTCGCTCGTTAGCGAACGATGCGTGGCGTCTGCAGCCGAGCGACACGCACCGGGCAGGGCGTCTGCAGCCGCTGCACCGTCGACGCGCGCCACCTCAAACAGCTCAAACAGGGCGCTTATCTCCGCATCACCGACATCGACGTCATCGCTCAGCAGCCGCAGCCGCAGCGAACGGATTTGCGCGCGCACGGTGGTTTCGTCGAACTGTTCGAGTGTTGTCGCGGGCGAAAACAACAGCCGCTCACCCGCTGATAACAACGCGAGCTCGCTTGGCACCACCTCGCACGCTTCCTGATTTGCCATGCGCTCAACGACGCGCAGCATCACTGGATTGGGGACGCGGGTACGCACCGTCAACGACTCCCAATCGACGCCACCAAACAACAGGCGGTACTCACGAAAGTTGCGCAAAAAATCGTTGCTCTCGACGTTGTTGAAACTGCTGAGCTCGTCGCCGACGAGATTTTTGAGGCGCGCGCTGAGGTGCTCAGGTGTCACCAGCGTGCCACGACCGACGCCCGCGAGCGCGAGTGCTTGCGCGGCGATGTCGGTGGGCTCGCCGGCGTATCCCGCGCCACGAAAAAACGGGCTCAAGATCAGTGCCTTCATCAGCTTCTTCAGATTGCGTTCGGTGTCGAAGTCGTCCGCAAGTTGCGTCAAAAACGCGTTTTGCACTGCGAAAGCGAGCTGGCGCACGGCGAAGTCTTCCGCGGACAATTCCGTCGGCGCGCTCAACACCGCCGCGCCGGTGAGTCCGCGAAACAGCGGCTGCACCATGGCGTACGAAAAGCGCGGGCTTTGCACGATGCGCTCGGCCAACCAACGCAACGGATCGCCGACGTAGCTGCGTTCGTCGGCGTCGGCGCCGATGACGCCGCTGCTGCAAAAGCTGTCGCTGTCAGCGCAAAATCGCTCGCCCATGAAGCTCATCTCAAACATCTCGGTGGCGGGCGGGCGCACACGGTCGGGTCGGTATTCGCCGCGATCACCGAAGCTGTAAAACGCGCGAGCGACCGGGTCCATCACACTGTGGCAGGCGGTGCACGCCATCTCGCTTGTGGTGGCGGTGTTCAAATCTGCGTCGTCAGGGAGCCCCGCGGTGGAAAATGCCGCCAGCTTCATCACGTCGATGCCTAGCATGCGCTCGTACACCAAGCGCGACGCGCGCCGTCGCTCGCGATTTGAGTCGGTGGCGGGGAAGCGCTGCAGGGTAACGTGTGCAGTCAAGATACCCGCGTGCGGGTAGACGGCGCCGACGCCGGGTTGGTTTGGAATTGCGCTGTTGGCGCCGGCATCGCGCAACACCAGCGGCTTGAATTCCGCGCGGTCATCGTCGGCGGAGTTGTCGTCGTTAAACGTCCACTCGGGATCGGCGGGCGTAAAGCCGTACAGCACGGCCGTGTACGGGTTAGCGACCGTGAAGTCTGCGTTGGCGATGAGGTCCGCGCTCAGATCGTTGTTCCAAATGTAGCGCACGAGTTCGAGCGGTTCGCGCGCCAAGCTGTCAGCCGCGTTGATTGACGTCGTGGGTTGCTCGCACGAGCCCGCAAAGTCGGCGACATCTTCGCCGCAGCAAGTTTGTGTATCGGCGTGGCAGTCGATGTTGCGTGGGTTCGCGGGGTCAAACCGCGGTTGAAAAAACGATCGGCGCGCCGTCGAAAACTGCGGGCTCAAGCGCGCGAGATGCGCGTTGCCAAGACCCGTGCTGGCGCTCGCTTCACGCGTGTAGGCGTCGGTCCACAGCCAGTCCGCGTAGTACTCGACGACGCGATCGGAGACGCCGGCGCTGTCAAGCAGCACGTCGATGGCGGCCGACAGCGCAGCGTCGCTGTCGAGGGGAAGCGCTTGTTGCGCTGCGGTGAGCGGCAGCGACAACAACACCATGTTGGCGCGCGCTAGCGTCTGCAGCCTCGACATCGGTGCGACGTCGTCGAGCGCTTGTTGTGCGGGCACCACAGCGCCCTCGCCACAGCTGTCGACAGCGACTGCCAAGCGCGCTGTGAAGTTGCGCAACAACGTTTCTTCTGGCGAGCCAGGAACGATGACTTGGCCGCCCGCGTGTTGCACCACCTCGGTCGGCTTCGCGACGAGGTACGGCACGCCTGCGATGTCGACGGCGAAGCCACGCAACATCTCGACGTTGTCCTGCGCGAAGCCGCTTTCGCCGGGAAACGTCAGCTGATTGCCGTTGGCGGTGCCCTCGCTCGCCGCCAAGCCGTAAGCGTTGTGGCAGCCGACGCAACGCGAAAACACCGGGCCCCACATTTGCTGCGTGAATGTGTCTTGCAGCGACAAACACGGCTCAAACGTGACCTGCAGCGACGTGAACTCGACCCCCGCGACGCTGGCAGCAACGTTGACGACGCCGGGCCGCGACGCACGCAACGTGACGCTGGTGTTGCCGTTTGCGTCCGTCGGCAACGGCGCGTCGAACAGCACGACCGCGTCGGTGGTGGTGGTGACGGTGACGGTGACGGCAGCGTTTTGCACCGCGGCGCCGCTGGACGACTGCACGTGGATGCTGACGATGATGCTCGACAGGCTGTCGGCTTGCGCATGATCGGGGTCTGCCGCCATCGCGCCGGTGATCGCTTCTCCTTCGCCCTCGCCCTCGCCCTCGCCTTCGCCTTCGCTGGGGGATGCGTCGAGAAATGGGCGCGCTGGCACCGGGTCGCACGCGCAGACAAACGCGAACACAGTGACGAACAACGGCAGCAGCGTGGAGTGCTTCATGCTTTGAGTGTGAGCCGTTGCGGGCCGCGGAGATCAGATCTGCCGCCACCTGGGACATCCGTGTCTCACACATAAGCACCCGAAATATTGAAGCAATCAAGAGACCGTCGAGCGCTGATGCGCAATGGTAAAAAAAACCACGGGTGCGAGGTGTAGGCCGTCGCGCTAGCGCGGCGTTGCGGCTGGCCCTATGAATGCTGCGTGACAACCATCGTCGGCATTGGACAGCTCGGCACATTGTGGGCGCGCGGATGTCGCGCAGCGCACCCGACGCGGGAGGTGCACTGCGTGCGACGCGGCGATGCCATCGGTAGTGAAGGCGGCGATGCGCTGCTGGTGTGCACGGGGGAAGCCGACTTACAAGCGGCTATCGCACGCGTACCTGCGACGCGCCGTGACGACGTTGTATTGGTGCAAAACGAGATCTTCCGCGCGGACTTGACGCGCCTGCAGGTGCCGCACGCAACCGTGGCGGTGGTGTGGTCCGCGGTGAAGCCTGACGTTGCGTTGTTGCACGCGCGCCCCAGCCGCGTGCATGGGCGACACGCGTCACTGTTCGCGCAAGCGGGGCGCGCGGTAGGCGTGCCCGTTTTTGTCGTGGACGAGGCCGGCATCACCGTCGAGATGTGCGCGAAATACGCGTTCATCGTGGCGCTCAACGCGCTCGGCGTGATCGATGCCGTGCGCACGGCAGGCGACTGGTGCATCCATGACGCAGCGCGGGTCGCCGCTCTCGTCGACGACGGTGTGCGTTTGGCGATGGCGTGCGCGCGCGAAGACGGCGGCACAACTCAAGCAAGCACCGACGTTGCGATCGACGCCGCGGCAGTGCACGCCGCTGCGTACGCTGGCTTGCGTGGTTTTGCGACGCTGCCGTGCCGTGGGCGCCAGTCGCAACAACGCGTCGAGCGCGCACGACAACGCGCTGCGCGCCTAGGCGTGGCGATGCATGCGCTGCCGTGATTGGGTGCCGCGCGCTCGCTAAGCGTTCGCTAAGCGTTCGCTAAGCGTTCGCTGTGAAGCCCTTAGCGATCCAAGCGAACATCGCCAACTTTTTGCAGGAACTCTTCGTAGGGTCCGTTGAAATCGTCCACGTGTTTTTTACCGTTGCGCGTCGACATGGCGAGCACACGCGTGGCGGCGTCGGACACCAAATCACGGTCGTGCGTGACGAAGATGACGGTGCCGTCGTAGCGCTTGATGGCGTCGCGCAACGCTGAGATTGCTTCGAGATCGAGGTGGTTGGTGGGTTCGTCGAAGATCAGCAGGTTTTGCTTGAGCAACATCAACTTTGCGAACAACAAGCGCGCGGTTTCGCCGCCCGACAACACGTGGGTGAGCTTGAGACCCTCGTCGCCGCTAAACAACATGCGACCGAGCAAACTGCGGATGTCTTCTTTGGTGGCACGCTCAGCGGGCGTCGCGGGTTCGTCGAGGGCGTACAACCACTCCCACAGCGGCACGCCCGGCGGGATGCCGTGCCTGTGGTTTTGCGCGAAGTAGCCGGTGCGCACCTCGTGACCCCAGTGCACCGCACCGCGGTCTTTTTCCACCTCCGCTAAAATCAAACGCAGCAACGTGGTTTTGCCGACTCCCGAGGGGCCGATGATGGCGAGCTTGTCGCCGCGCATCAGGTTTAAGTCGAGGTCCACCACGATCGGGATGTCGGGCTTGTTTGCCTCCACAAACGTCTTACTGAGCTTTTCGATGCGCAACACTTGCTTG
This sequence comes from Deltaproteobacteria bacterium, assembly GCA_043744135.1. Classification (GTDB taxonomy): domain Bacteria; phylum Myxococcota; class UBA727; order UBA727; family VGSZ01; genus JAYTVG01. The sequence continues at coordinate 4,967 of JAYTVG010000120.1, forward strand.
CCCGATGGGCGCCCGGTGGTCTCAAAGCGAATAAATGGGCGCTGGATATTCGTTTTTTTGAGCTCGTTGGTCTGCAGCTTCTCGATCTCTTTTTTGCGCCCCTGCACTTGCGACGCGCGCGTGCCGGCGCCGAAGCGCGCCACGAAGTCCTTCAACTGCGCGATCTTTTTCCCCTTGTCCACGTTGTCGCTTTCGATGCGCGAACGCACTTCGGACTTTTGCCGCACCATGTCGTCGTAGTTGCCGGTGTACACGATGATCGTTTCGTAATCGATATCAGCGATGTTCGTCGCCACGGCGTTCATGAAGTGGCGATCGTGGCTGATGACGATGAGCGTGCCTTCGTAGTTGTGTAAGAAGTCTTCGAGCCAGTGAATGCCGTCGAGGTCTAAGTGGTTGGTGGGCTCATCAAGCAGCAAGCATTCGGGTTTGCCAAACAGCGCTTGCGCCAGCAACACACGCAGCTTGACGCCGCCGCTCACCTCCGCCATCGGGGCTTGGTGCAGGCCCTCTGGGATTCCTAAGCCGTCGAGCAGTTTCGCGGCCTCGACTTCTGCGACGTAGCCATCCTCCTCGCCGATGACGGTCTCACAATCCCCCAGCTGCATGCCCATCGCGTCGGTGAGCTCTTCGCCTGCTTCTAAGCGTGCGAGCAGCGCGGTTTTTTCGGCGATCGCCGCCCACAGCCGCTTGTTGCCCATCATGACGACGTCCATGACGCGAAAGGCGTCGTAGGCGTGCTGGTCTTGGCGCAGGATCGAAGTTTTTTTCGGGCGCGAGACGTCGCCTTTTTGCGGCTCTGCGTCGCCCGCGAGAAATTTCATGAAGGTGGATTTGCCTGCGCCATTGGGTCCCGTGAGACCGAACCGTCGCCCGGGAGGAAACGTCACGGAGACGTTTTCAAACAGCGACTTGCCACCATACGATTGTGAGACGTCATTCACGGAAAGCATGTCCCCCGTATCACCTCAAGCGCGGCATCGTGCAATCAGAGCTGGCGCGCGCACATTGATGCCGCGCTTCCCTCACGGGTGGCAGGCGTGTGTTTCGTGAGGGGTCTCAGCTTGCACCAGCGTGCCGTTTTCACAGACGAGCTTGAGCGGCGCGAGGTCGGCTGCACTGGACGGACCGCGCGACACACGTTGGGGTGAAACGCAATCGTGGACGGGTAGACCTACTTCGGCGCTGCGCGAGCGCCACAGGCCGATGAGCCCCTCGCCAAAGATAAACACCGGGTGTGGATCTTGTGCGGTAGCGACAATCAACACCTTTGCATGCGCGAAGTTCTCGCCGTTGAGCAGGTACACCAAGCGGTCGTGGCCGCCGCTGCGCACCACCATGCAGTCCGCGGTGCGGGTCGCGGCTTTCAGCTCAAGGCCGTCAGCCCGCCCCGACAGCACGCCCCACATGCGTGCCGCCTCATCGGCAACGTGCGCACCGGTCGCCGCATCGATCACCAAGCGTCCCTCTTGGAGCACGACCGTGATGACGTTGGTGGTCTTGTCGAAGCGTAGCTCACCGCGTTGAAAAGCTTGCGAGGAGCCTTGCGCCGTCGCACTTTCGTCGCGCAGCGGTGCGCCGAGTTGCAACGCGTAGTTGCGCCAAGCGGCCAAAAACCCCGCGCTCAACAGCGCCGTTTGCCCGCCTGAGCTGTTGACGAGGACTGCATCGACACCATCGCCACGCATGACCGTGGCACTTTGGTACAGCACGGGGTTGCGCGAGCCTATGTACGCGCACGGGTAGTCAATCAGGTCGCCTGCCCACGCGAAGTTCTCTCGCGCGATACGCTCGGCTATCGCCCGGTTCGCCGGCGCCGCGCGCGGTTCGCCTAGGAATCGCTTGAGCACGTTGACGTCGACCAGTTGCTGCGCACCGCGGTCGCAAGCGAAGTTTGGGCCCAGCGATACCTTGGCGAAAGCTGCACCGCGCGTGAGCGTCACCGTCGCAGTGTAGCGAGCCGTGTGGCGTGGGTCGTCGACGTTGGCTGACGCGGCGAACTCTCCTGTGTACGTCAGGCCTGAATCAACGGAACTCGTCGAGATGGGGACGGACGAAAGTTGCTTGAAGCGCCTGAGCTGAATGTTTGCGGGCTCGCAGCGAAAGTCCGACGACGGCTCGGTGAACCGTAAAACCTCGAGTGCAGCGGCGAGCAACTGTCGGCCCGTGTAGCGGTGGTTTGCGAGCGCGTCGACCAACGCATCGGCGCGCGGCGCGGCGGACGAAAGTCGCACGGGTCGAACGTACGACGGTGGCGGCCGTGGCGGCGCAGCGAGCCCGACACCGCTTTGAGTAGCTGGCGGCTCAGTCCGCGCCGCACTGGGCATCCGCAACGTTTTACCAGCGACGCCGTCAACGAGCACGCCGGGGTTAAGCGCAGCGATGACTGGCCAAAGATCGCCGTCGCCGAGGTGTCGCTCAGCGAGTTGGTACAGCGTCATGCCCGCGAGCATCGCCAGCTCGACGCCACCGTCGCGCCCAGAGTCGACCAGCGCTTGCGCCGCGGGGTGACGCGCCAAGTAGTCGCGCGCGTACGACGCGGTCGTGGTGGGGGGCAGCGGTTTCGCAGGTAAGTTGGGAGTGATGTGCGGCGCCATGCGCACAACCAACGCAACGATCGTGCCGCGCGCCGGCTGTGCAGTTGACGCCCAAACAGGGCTGGGCAGCGCACTTACCGGACATCGCTGTTCACCACTGCGCAATGCGCGTGTTCACGGTCGCGAGCGCACCACACCAAGCGCATTTGCATGCACTTGGTGTGCAACACACCGTTACGCCAGCCGCGCGCGCAGCCAGTGCTGGTGGCCGTCGGTGCTGGCAGGTCCACTGCGCACGACGGCGCTACCGTCCATCGCCAACGCACCACAGGCAGCTTGCGTGATCGGGACATCGTGACTGTGGCCATCCCCCGTGATGGCGATGGTCTGCGGCACGAGGTGGTCGCGCGGGACGTCAACCACTCCCGAGATCTCGACGTCGTTGGTGGTGAGCTCGCCGGGTTGCGCGATCGTCACAAGCGTTACCGCAGGCTCGCGCGGCGAGCACGCCACCAGCGCCACCGCACCGCACATGAACGCACGTCG
>JAYTVG010000121.1:0-8029 GCA_043744135.1 Deltaproteobacteria bacterium
CACGGCTCATCCATCAACAGCACCTCAGGCGCCACCGCCAGCGCGCGAGCGATGCATAAGCGCTGTTGCTGACCACCCGACAAGCTCGTGCACGGCGCGTGCAGGCGATCTTTCACCTCGTCAAACAGCGCCGCCTGCGTCAGCGCGAGCTCGGCTATTTCATCGGCGCGGCCGTGATCGAGCGAGCGCGTCAACGTCAATCCCGCCAGCACATTGTCGCGCACGGTCATCGATGGAAACGGGTTAGGGCGTTGAAACACCATGCCGACGCGCTTGCGAATACCGACGACGTCCGCGTTGTGCGCGTACAGATCGTCGCCGTCGAGCGTCACGCGTCCAGACACGGTCGCGCCCGGCACCAGCTCATGCATGCGATTCAAACAGCGTATGAAGGTTGATTTGCCGCAGCCCGAGGGCCCGATCACGGCGGTCACGCCGCGCGTGGGCACGTCTAAGCTCACCCCTTTGACGACCTCGTTACCGCCAAACGCCGCGCGAAGGCTTTCGATGCGCAACTTGGGCAAGGCGTGGATGTCTTGGGGCACACGACGTGTTTAGCCAGCCTCGGTGTCGTTTGCGTGACAAGTGCGCAGCGTGACCGTGAACCGCGCACCATGGGGCAACACATCGTGCACGCTGACACTGCCACCCATCGCCTCCACGAGATGTTTGACGATGCCCAAGCCTAAGCCGGTGCCGCCCACCTCCCGCGAGCGGCCAGCATCGACGCGATAGAAGCGCTCGAACACCCGGGTGCGGTGCGGTGCAGCGATACCTGGACCGTCGTCAGTGACCTCCAGCAACACGACGTCACCACGCGAGCGCGCGGCCACCGTGATCTGGCCGCCAGTTGGGGTGTATTTGACGGCGTTGTCGACGAGGTTTGTCAGCACCTGCTCAAGCGCTCGGGCATCGCCGAGGGCGAGCAGCGTTGGCTCGATGTCCACCTTGAGCGTGTGATTTTTGTCGGTCACGGCTGCGGCCAGCGCCAACTGCACGCGCGCAGCCAACGCTGCCAACCGTTGTGGTTCACTGTCAAAGTCGATGCGGCCGCTCTCGATGCGGGCGATGTCGAGCAGATCCGCGATCAAGCGCGACAGCCGCTCGGCATTGCGCTCGATGCCGCGCACAAACGTCAGCGCGCGCGTGGGATCGTGCAGCGCGCCCAGCAAAAGCGTCTCGGCGTTGGCGGCGATGACGGCGATGGGGGTGCGCAGCTCGTGCGAGACGTTGGCGACGAAATCGCGACGCACGCTTTCCAAACGACGCAGCTCGCTGATGTCGCGCAACACCAACAGCGTGCCTTCATGGGTGGCGGCGGCGTAGGCCTCCACGCGGCGATCCGGCGCCAGCGTGATCTCACACGTGCTGGACGCACCACGCGCGCGCCCGATGGCCTCGTTGAGGGGCACCGAGCGCACCAACTCCACCAAGCGCTTGCCGCGCGGCGACTCATCCAACCCAAGCAGTGACATCGCTGCCGGGTTGACGAGTTGCACTTGCCCATCGTGGTCGAGCGCCAACACGGCGTCTTGCATCGCTTGCAACACCGCAGCAAAGCGATCGCGCTCAAGCGCCAAGCTTGCGACGCTGTGTTCCAGTTCGCTCGACATGCGGCGGAAGGTGCCAGCCAGCGCGCCCACCTCGTCCACGGCGCTACCACTCGGCCAAGCGGTGCGCCGCACCAACGCGCGCAGTGAACGCGTAAACAGCTCGGCCGCCACAAAACTCATCACCACCGCCAACAACACCCCGATACCGACCGCAAACAACAGCAACGTGCGCACGCGCGCGAGCGCAGTGTCGACGCTCGACAGCGGCATGGAGGCGCGCACCACGCCGGTGCCGGAGCGCAACGTGCAAGGCAGTGCGACGTACAACATGTCGGTGTGCAGCGTTGACGAAAAGCGCCGCACGATCCCAGCGCCCGATGCCAAAGCGGCCAACACCTCGGTGCGGTCGCCATGGTTTTCGAGCGCCGCGATCTCAGTGCCGTTGAGCTCCGAATCCGCCCACACCACGCCGTCGCTGTTGATGACCGTGATGCGTGCGCGCACTGCCGCGCCGAGCGCGTCAACGGCCGCGTCCATTTCAGCAGGCGTGTCGACGTCGGAGATGAAGGCCGCGGCCGCGCGCGCATCTGCGCTCAATTCACTTTCAATGCGCGCCGACATCAGCGTGCGGATCTCTGCGCTAGCGACCGCGCCCACCACCGCCACTGCCGCCACCACCAGCGCAAGCGACAGCGCGAACAAGCGCCCACGCGCACTCATGAAACGTCCTCGTCAGGGCTCAGCTGCCACCGATAGCCAACGCCACGTAGCGTCTGCAGATACGCGCCGGCGCGTCCGATCTTTTCGCGCAGCCGCTTGACGTGGGTGTCTACGGTGCGTTCGCCGACGTCTTTGTCCATCCCCCACACATCGCTCAACAGGGTTTCACGATTTTGCACGCGCCCTTTGCGCTCAAGCAGCGTCGTCAAAAGACGAAACTCGAGCGCCGTCAGCACCACGTTGTCGCCGTCAACCAGCACCCGGTGGCCGTCGTGGTTGACCGACAGCACGCCAAAGCGCGTCTCGCCGCTAGCGGGCGCGTCAGGGTGGCTGCGGCGCAGCAGGGCGCGCGCGCGCAACAGCAGCTCACGCACAGAAAAGGGTTTGGTGACGTAGTCGTCAGCGCCGATCTCAAACCCCATCACGCGGTCGATCTCTTCGCCGCGCGCCGTCAACATCAGCACCGGCGTCTTTGCGCTCACCGGATCCGCCCGCAACCGTCGACAGACTTCTAAGCCGGAGATGTCAGGGAGCATGACGTCGAGCAGCACCAAATCGGGATACGGTTCGATCTTTAACTCGTCGAGCGCTGCCAGACCGCGCCGCGCCGTGCGCACCACGAAGCCCTCACGTTCAAAGTTGTACGCGAGGGTGGCCGCGAGGTCGGGTTCGTCTTCTACGATCAGGATCGTGAGCGCCATGCCTGCTTGTGGCCCCGCCACACGCACGTGACAACTACGCAGCGCTCCGCAGCGCGATCCGATGCATTCGCGCTAGCAGCGTCGACGTCGGCGCGCCACCAACACGAGCGCCACAACAGCGAGCGGCGCCGCCGATCCGCCCGTCGACGCGCAGCCGCCGTGTTGCTTAAGCGTGTACGTCTGCGCGATCGCTTGGCACGGTGTTTTGAGTCGGTAGCTGCCGGTACCGCTCGCCGGGTGGATATGGATGATGTACGTGCCCGCGAACAATTTGCCGGTTGACGCTATCGTGACGTCGTCACCGACCGACAAGTCGCTTTGGGTGCTGTCGGTGATGGTGGTCTCAAGCGCCAAGCCGCCTGACGTGACCACCGCGGACAGCACGTCGCCATCGCGCACCACGACCTTGAAGAAGTCCTCGTCGCGGGCCGTTAGCGCGCGCTCCTCGTCGCAAAACATCTCCGCTGCGTGCGCGTCGTCATCGTTGTCTTCGTACGCGTCTTCGGGGGCGGAGGGGTTTGGGCCGACGGGATCGGTGCCGGGGTCTGTGCCCGGGTCTGTGCCGGGGTCCGTCCCTGGGTCGGTGGTGTCGGGTGGCGGCTCAGGGGTTTGACCGTCACACGACACGCCTAAGACATAGGGGCCGTTGTTGTGGATGTTGGTGTTGGCGTCCACGTATGGATCCACCAGCACGCGCAGCACCCCACCCGTCGACGTGAACGTGACGCTCTCGTTGCCAGTGGTGGTCGCCGACGACACCAGCGGCGTGGTTTCGTCCGCGCCAAACAAATACAAATCCAGGTCGGCGCCGTTTTGGCTCGCGAGCGTCACTTGCACCGTCATGCCCGCAGTGGTGTCGACGACGAACCAGTCCGGGTCGTCAGGGTTTGCGACCAAGTCGGTGCGCGACACGTTACAACCGGCACCTGCCACCGCTTGGGCATAGCTGTCGTTGTCTTCAAGTGCGTCGTCAGTGGGAGGCGGCGGAGGAGGAGGCGGCGGCGTGATGGCGGCGAGCACGGCCGCGAGCTCAAGCGCAGGCTTGCCTTCGCAGCTGCCGCAGCTGCTGCCGGTGCTTTGCATCAGCGCGACCACGGCCGCTCGGGTCAGCGTCGGATCGAGCGCTTGCATCAACGACACCGCGCCGGTGACGTGGGGCGCCGCCATCGAGGTCCCTTGCAGGTACGCGTAGCTGTTGGCGTTTGGACCGATCGTCGACAGCACGCCTGCTTCGTTGCCCTGGTTTTGATCGCCACCCGGCGCGACGATGTCGATTTGGGGACCAAAGCTCGAGTAGCCGGTGCGATCGTGGGTCGGGCCAAACGCACCCACAGCGATGCTGCCGACACAGTTGGCGGGGCTGCCCACCGCACCGCCATCGTTGCCGGCCGCGGCGACAAACAGCGTGCCGTTGGCGTTGGCGAAGTTGACGACGTCTTGCTCGAATTGTGAGCAGGTGCTCGCGGAGCCCAGCGACAGGTTCATCACCGACACTTTGTTGGCGCCCACCGACGGCACGCCCGCGATGTCAGCGCCCGCCATCCACAGTGCACCTTCACCAATGTCGGTGAGCGAGCCACCGCAATCCCCCAGCGTGCGCGCGATGACCAAGCCGGCGTTCCAGTTGATGCCCGACGTGCCGGTGCCGTTGTTGGTGCCCGCGCCGATGGTGCCGGCGGTGTGGGTGCCGTGGTAGCCGGTGCCGCATTGGTCACCGTCGTCGTTGAAGTCAGCGTCGCGGCCGCCGTCGTTGTCGTTGTTTTGGCCCGCGATGAAGTCGTAACCCGCCACGACGCGTGGGCCGACGTCTTCGTGCGCGCGCAAAATGCCGGTGTCCACCACGCCCACGCGCTGCGTTGTGAGGCCCTTGGTGATGTCCCAAGCGGCAGGGGCGCTGATGGCGCTGAGGTGCCACATTTGCGCAAAGCCGGGGTCGTTTGGGATGGCGAGCGGCTTGAGCCACTTTTCATCTTGCGCGTACTGCACGGACGCGTCGCGGGCCAAGCGCTGCGTGAGCGCGAGCGTCTCGTCTTCAGTGGGGGTGGCAGCGCCGTCACGCAGCTGCACGAGCGCCCAGCCGAGCGCGACGGGGCGGATCAGCGTCACGTCGATACCCACACGCGCGCCGAGCGCTTGCAGTGCAGCCGCGGCCTGCGCGTCGGCACCCGCGATACCCTTGAGCTTCACCAGCGCGTGGCCCGCGATGCGCGCCTTCGGCACACCGGTTGGTTGCGCGTGTGCGGCGTTTGTCGACAGACCCAGCGCCAATGCGATCGCCCAAGTGCTGTTGTGCATGAAGGGAGCGTACTGGGGGGGCGAGCCCTCAGGACCTCTACAGATGACCGATGCGACATGTGGTTGCGCCTGACGTCACCCAAATGCACCGCCGATCCGGCTGTGACGTGATGCATGTCACGGCGTAGCGACGGGCGGGCGCCATCACAAACCGCGCGCCGATTGCAAGTCACCCTGCATTTCGTTCGTGAGCGAACGCAATTGATGCGCGGCGCGTACAGCCGGCAACGCATCGCATCTCGATCGACCGGAGGAAACGTGAACACTTTTCGGACCATCCACGCGACGGCCCTCACCGCGCTTTGCATCTTGCCCCTCGCCAGCTGCGCCCCCAGCGGTGAAGGCGAAAGGGAGCCGGTCGGTGAGGGCGAAGGTGAAGGCGAGGGTGAAGGTGAAGGCGAGGGTGAGGGTGAAGGCGAAGGCTTCACGGCAGACGCAGCCAGCAGCAACTTAAAGCTGCCGTTTGACGCCGCTCCCAGCCCCGATGGCGCGACGTTTTACTACACCGCGCTTGCGACCGACGGCGAGAGCCACTCGCTGTTTTCGGTGGCCGCCACGGGCGGTGCCGCGACGGAACTCGCACTCGGCTTCACCGCACCGCTTAACGTCGTGGTGTCCGTCGACGGCGCCACCGTGTATGTCGCCGACCTCGGCCACAGCACGAGCGTCGCCGGTGACGATAACGACGGCGCGATCGGCGCCTTGTTCATGGTGCCAGCCGCCGGCGGCGACAAGGTTGAAGTGGCGGGCAGCTACGGCATGCGCGTGCGCGGCTTAGACACGCGCGGCACGTCGGTGTTGTTGACCGGCTTCGATCCCGCCGATGGCTTGCCAGGCTTGTTTGAGCTGACGAGCACGGGCGCCATCAACGCCATCGCCAAAGGCGCACCGTTCACCGATCCGTCGGGCGTCGCCGCCGAAGCTGCCGCCGATGGCGTCGTGTACGTCGTCGACACCGGCTTGGACAACGGCGTGGTGTACGCGGTCAGCAGCGCAGGTGTGGTGACCACGTTCATCAGCACCGTCGACGTCGGCTACCCCGCGGGCGCCGCACTCAGCATCGATGAAGGCACGTTGTTCGTGTCGGGCCTGCGTGATGGCGCAAGCGAACGCGAAGCTGTCGTGCACGTCGTCAACGTCGCCACCGGGGCCATCACGCAACAACGCGCTGGCCTTGAAGGCAACGACGAAGCAGGCGGCCTACACCGCGCGAAAGAGTCCAACACCTTCGCGTGGGTCGGCAGCGGCACGGTCTTTCACATCAGCATCCCTTAGCGTTCACCGTCACAGTCCGCTCACACGCACAGCACCACAGGCCACACAGGAGAAGACTATGTTCACCGCACGATTCAGTCGCTCGCTCAAACGTCTCGTCAGCACCGCGCTCGTCGCGCTCACCCCCACCGCAGCGTTGGCGTCGAGCCACCGCGAAGCGCCCGCCATCTCAAACGATCCCGCCGCCGACAACACTGACGTCTACGCCTGGGTCGCGCCGGGCACGCACGATAAGTTGTACCTGATCGCCAACTTCATCCCGCTTGAAGAACCCGCGGGTGGCCCAAACTTCCACCAGTTTTCCGACGACGTGGGCTACGAGATCCACATCACCAAGGGTCGATCGCTTGAAGACTTCTTGGTCTACCGCATCAACTTCAGCAGCACCGAACAGGTGGAAGGCGACCGCAACGATCCAAACGCGGGACCGATCGGCAACGGGCTGAATTTTTTTAGCCAGCTGTCGGGTCGGGTGCAGACCGCCACCATTCGTCGCGTGTCACCCAACGGCAACAGCACGACGCTGGCTGCGGGCGTGCCGGTCGCACCGATCAACATCGGGCCGCGCACCGATGCTGTCGCGTACGGCAACGCTGCGGGCTACACGGACGCTTACGCCGCCACATTCATCCGCCCCTTGTCAAACGGCGGCCGCGTGTTCCTCGGCCCCCGTGACGACGGCTTTTACGTCGACCTCGGCGGCGTGTTCGACCTCGCCAACTTGCGCGGCGCTGACACCAACGGCGACAAAGATCCAAACTTCGATGCGCAAGACGGCGTGTCGGGCTTCAACACCCATACGATCGCGCTCGAGATCCCCATCAGCGACATCTTTGGTAACGCCACGCCGGTGGCTGGCAGCGCCGACGATCTGCTGGGTGTCTACTCGGCCGCGCGCCGCAAGAAGGTCACCGTCATCAAAAACAACGGCGAACGCGAGACCGGCGGCAACAACATCCGTGTGTCGCGCTTGGGTCTGCCCCTGGTCAACGAAGTGCTCATCGGTTTGCAAGACAAAGACCGCTGGAACTCATCGAGCCCGAGCCAAGACGTCGCGCGCTTTGGTGGCTACTTCGTGAACCCCGTCATCGTGCGTGACGCGGAAGCCGTCGGCATCTACAGCGCGCTGGGCGTCCCCCCCGCCACCGTGACGTCACTCAAAAGCAACCGCACCGACATCTTAAGTGCCATCAGCTTGGGCCACATCTCAGATGGCGTTGCCATCGGCGACGTGTTGCGTGTCGACGCGGCGCTCGACAGCTCGTTTCCAAACGGCCGCTCGCTGCAACAGCTGCCCGAGGCTGACAAGGAAAACGTTGACGTCACCGATGTGCTGATGACGGTGATTTTGTCGGGCGGCCAGATTGCGCTCGGCGACGGCGTCAACCGCAACGACAAGCCGTTTTTGACGGAGTTCCCGTTCCTCGCGTTGCCGCATCAGGGCCGAACCGGCGGACACGGCAAAATCCCCTCCCCGTGACGCGC
>JAYTVG010000122.1:0-2445 GCA_043744135.1 Deltaproteobacteria bacterium
ACGCCGGTTCGATTCCGGCCGGGACCTTGCTTTCGCTGTGTCAGCGCTGTTCGACGCTGTGTCGACGGATGCACTGTCAAAGGCGAGCGATCCACATCGGCCAACCATCACGCGCGCAGGACCTCGCGCGCGATGACGAGGCGCTGTACCTCACTTGTGCCTTCGTAAATGCGTGTCACCCGGGCGTCGCGGTACAAACGCTCGATCGCGTAGTCTTCGACATAGCCGTAGCCACCGTGCAGTTGCAGCATGCGGTCGACGACGCGGCCACACGCCTCAGATGCAAACAGCTTAGCCATCGACGAAAATAGAGCGGTGCGTTGCGCGCCAGCGTCTTTGGCACCCGCCGCACGTAGCGTCAGCAGCCAGGCCGTTTCGATGTCGGTGCGGGCGTCCGCGATCGCCAGCTGCGTCCCTTGCAACTGCGTGAGCGCCTTGCCAAACGCGCTGCGCGCCGTCGCGTAGCGGAGACCTTCAGCGAAGGCGGCCTCCGCGATGCCGAGCGCTTGCGCAGCAATGCCGATGCGGCCGCCGTCTAGCGCGCTCATCGCGACGGCATAGCCGCGATCGACCTCCCCCAAGATATTTTGCGCTGGCACGCGGCAGTCCTCGAGCGTCAGCTGCGCAGTGTTGGATGCCCGCAGGCCCATCTTTTTTTCTTCTTTGCCTGCCGACAATCCACGCGTCCCAGGCTCCACCAAAAAGCACGTGATCCCCCGGCTGTGCAGCGCTGGCGAGGTCTTGGCGAACACCAAATGCACGCCGGCAAAGCCGCCGTTGGTGATCCACTGTTTGGTGCCGTTAAGCAGGTAGTCCGCGCCGTCGCGCACGGCGGTCGTGCTGAGTGCTGCGGCGTCGGAGCCACAATGCGGCTCCGACAGCGCAAAGGTGCCCGCGCCAATTTTGCCCTGTAAATACGGCGCTAACCAACGCGCTTTTTGTGGTGCAGATGCGTGCTTCGCCAAGATGTCGCCGACGAGGTTACACACGGCCATCGTGACGCCCGTCGACGCGCACGCCTCAGAGACAGCCGCGATCGCAAGCACGTAGCTCGTGGTGTCGGCGCCGGCGCCGCCATCGTCGATGGGCACCTTGATGCCAAGCAGCCCAAGTGCACCGAGTTTTGGGATGAGGTCGGCGGGAAAGCGGCCCTCGCGATCGCGTTTGGCAGCGCCGGGCGCCACCTGTTCGCGCGCGAAGGATGACGCCACCTCGTGGATGGCCCGCTGCTCATCAGTGAAGTGCACGCCTGCGGTGATCATGTGGACGCTCCGGCAAGACCCACCGCCAAACGCACGCGACAATTGCTCGCGAGCGCCACCTGCCGTTCGCTGTGCGCGAAAAAAACCACTCAAGCCCCCTTGAGAACCTGGCCCGCTATCACGAGCCGCTGAATCTCGCTGGTGCCTTCGTAGATCTCGGTGATGCGCGCGTCGCGGTAGTGCCGCTCCACCGGATACTCGGTGACGTAGCCATTGCCGCCAAGCACTTGGATGGCTTGGTGGGCGACAAACGTCGACGTCTCAGACGCCGACAACTTCGCCATGGCCGCCTCCTTGGTGAAGCGCTCGCCGCGATCCTTCAGCACCGCCGCGCGCCACGTCAGCAGCCGCGAGCCCTCGATGCGTAGGGCCATGTCCGCGATCTTGAACTGAATCGCCTGCAGCTGCGCAATCGGCGCACCAAAAGCCTGCCGCTGCTTGGCGTAGTCGAGCGCGGCGTCGAGGGCTGCTTGCGCAATGCCGAGCGCTTGTGCCGCGATACCGATCCGGCCCCCGTCGAGCGTCGCCATGGCGATCTTAAAACCGCCACCGAGCTCGCCAAGCAGGCTGTCACTCGGGAGGCGGCACCCCTCAAAAATCAGGTTGCACGTCGACGATGCGCGGATGCCAAGCTTGTCTTCTTTTTTGCCCAGCACCAGCCCAGGCGTCGGCATTGGCACCAAAAACGCCGAGATGCCCTTGTGCTTGAGCGCTTTGTCAGTGGTGGCAAATACCACGGCCGCGTTCGCCTCGTAGCCGTTTGTGATCCACGCTTTGGTGCCGTTGAGCTCCCAGCCGCCGTCTTTGGGCACCGCCGTGCACGCGGCTGCCCCCGCGTCAGATCCGTTGCCAGGCTCGCTGAGCGCAAAGCAACCCAGCAAGTCCCCTTTTGCAAACGGCGTCAACCAGCGTTGGTGTTGCGCGGCAGTGGCGTTTTTCATCACCGGGTCGCAGTACAACGAATTGTTCACGCTCATCACGACGCCGGTGGATGCACAACCACGAGAGACTTCTTCCATCGCCACCGCGTACGCGAGGTTGTCTAACCCTGACCCGCCGAGGGCGTCTGGCACCGCAACGCCCATCAGGCCCAGACCAGCCAGCTGCTTCACTTGCGCGGCCGGGTACAGATGCTCGCGATCGTGCTTTGCGGCCAACGGCTGCAGCTCTTTGTCAGCGAGTG
>JAYTVG010000123.1:0-2444 GCA_043744135.1 Deltaproteobacteria bacterium
CGCGCGCGCACGAACAACGCCTGGCGACCGGTCTCCACCGACGGCGACAAGCCGAGCGTTCGCGTCGCTGCGTCGATCGCACCCGATAGATCTTGCGCTTTGAGCATCGCTTCGGCTTGTTGCAACAGCTTGACGCGTTCGTCGACGTCCTTGGTGGTTTCGATCACCTTAACGACGTTGTCGTTGCGGTCGACTTCTTTGCGGAAGATCTTCGCGGCGTTCGCCAACAACCACACAACGGCTGCGGTTGCCACCAGTACCAACAGCGCGCCAAAGATGGGCAACCCGCGCGTGTCCGTCGACGGCAGGCCGCTGGCGGATGGTGACGGCAGCGACGCGCGCCGGTCGGCGCTTTGCACGGCGCTGCGCAGCGCACGGGTCTTTTCGTCGACCAAATCCGACCGCTCTGCGCGCGCGGCCACCGCGGCCAAGCCGCCGGTCTTGATGCCACGCGCGATACTTAACGTCGGCCGATCCGAGCGGCCAAACAGATAGCGGTCGAGCGTCTTGACCATCGCAACGTCGTCTGGCCGCAACCGAACGTACTGCCACAGCAACCGTGTCGCGATCTCGATGTGGCCGTTTTTACGAAACACCTCGAGCGCTTGCTTGAGCTCTGCCGCTTCCATGCGCTTTTTTGGCACGGTGTCGAGGATGGCTTTTTCGGCCTCGTCGTAGTGTTCATCAAAGCGAAAGCCGCCGCGCTTGGCCTCTGCTTGCAGTGCATTTGCCGTGTCGAGCGATGGATCGAGCAAACTCGCACGTCGCCACGCCAGCGCGCGCGCGATGTTGCTGTCGACGTCCATCGGCAACGCCCGAGCGCGAGCGATCTCGCGTGCCGCATCAAACGCCCGCACGCTCGCCGTGTCGATGCCGCCCGACACCCAACTTTTGAGCAACTGCTCACCATGCGGGTGGCGCGTGCCGCTGCCATCAATGACCGCGAGCAACTCGCCCGCACTGCCGACGCGATCGGCAACCTTGAGTGTCAACACGCGACTGATGAGGTCTTCGATCTCAGGCGGCGTGCACGCGTCCACCTCGCTGAGCATGGGCGGCGCCCAAAACCCCGCGCGCAAGACTTTTTGCGCAACATCGAGCTTGGTCGACGCAAAGCGCGATGCACCCCGCCCCGCCATGCTGACGACAGTGAGGCCGGCGGAAAACAAGTCAGACCTGCCGTCGATGTCTTCCGCGCGCGCTTGCTCGGGGCTCATATACGCAGCAGTGCCGATGACCTGGCCAGTCCCCGTGACAGTCTCGTCGAGCTGCGAGCGAGCGATGCCGAAGTCGAGCAGCTTGAGCGTGCCGCGGCTGTCAAACATCACGTTGTGCGGCTTGACGTCGCGGTGCACGATGCCCACTTGGTGCACAGCACCGAGACCGTCAGCCAACGCGCGCAAGGTCTCCAGCCACAACGACGGCGATGACGGACCACGGCGCGAGACGTCGAGCAGGCCGGGCCCGCCCATGAGTTCCATCGCCAAAAAAATCTTGCCGTCGTCGGTGCGGCCACTGCCGTACACCGCACACACGTGGCGGTGGCGCACAGCGACCGCGTGCTGAATCTCGCGCAACATGCGCTGCGCCGCAGCGTCGTCGGGCGGGGTGTCGCCGATCTTGAGCGCGACCTCGCGGCCTGTGTCGGTGTCGAGCGCACGGTGCACCACACCCATGCCACCCTGCCCGAGCTTCGCGAGCAGCTTGTACCGACTGAAACGGAGCGCTTCGCTCATGAGACAGTTTGATCCGGTGTCAACATCTTCAGTACTGTAACTCAAGATGAAACACCGCGCGTTTTCGCTGATCGAAATGATGATCGTCGGTGTCATCGTCGCCATCGCGGCGGCGGTGGGCATCGGGCTGACGGTGAGAACCACCAACACCATCGACGACAGCCAAGTGTCGGCAGCGGCCTACGAGTTCATCCAGCGCGAACGCAACGCGCACGTGAACCGAGCCATCCCCGAAGCACTTGTGATCTGCGGCCAATCGTCACCCGCGACGCCATGCGATGCTCCTGGTCCGACTCTCGCCGTGTACGTCGTTCCTTACCCGGTGGTGATGCCACCGGCGATCGCAACGCAAGTCGCCGTCGTCACGTACCCAACCGCCACCATTTCGACGAGCCTTGCTGCACTTTTCGTCGACCAATTTGCGCGCGCGACCAGCGCGGGGGGCGCCCCGGTAGCGGCTGCGACGCCGACGGATGTCACGCTGGTGCTGAAGGCGGCGACGTCGGTCATCTCGTTTTTCGGCTCAGGTGCGACTCAGGCCTTCTTCGGTGCCCCCGTAGGGATCGTCGCGGCCCCGCATGTCGACGACCTCGGATCGCGCACGACACCGAACCCAACACCGTCTCAACAACCAACCGCACTCTCCGCTGCTGCCAATAGGGGGCGACAAGTTGCGCTTGAATAAGAATTACTTTGTTCACCTCCCAA
>JAYTVG010000124.1:0-2434 GCA_043744135.1 Deltaproteobacteria bacterium
GCAAGGGGCGCGCGAGCACAGCCAGGCGGTGGCGCTCGCGGTGACCACAGAGGTCCAAGTAGGCGAACCTGAAGGCACGCGTTTGGTGGCGCTGCTGCCGGGTGCCGCCATCGGCTCGACGGTGACGTGGTCGGCCCGCGTGTGTGATGTGCGCGGCGCGTGCACCACCACGAAAGATTTCGTCTTTCACGTCGGTGCCGTGCCGTCGGCGCCCGCCATCGTCAGCGTCAACCCAACCGAGGGTCCCGAAAGTGGCGGCAGCCGGGTGGAGATCCACGGCAGCGACTTGCGCACCGGCGCGGTGGCGCACTTTGATGACGTCGAGGCTGTGCATACCGAATGGTTGTCGCGCGAGCTGATTGTGGCGACGTCACCGGCACATGCCGTCGGCACCGTCGACGTGAGTGTCACAAATACCGACGGCTCGCGCGCGCAATTGCCAAACGCGTTTACCTTCACACCGTCGCCGCTGTTGCTGTCGGTCGAGCCAAACCTTGGTCCAGCGCAGGGCGGCACCGCGGTGGTGCTGCGCGGCGCGCGCTTTTTTGACGATGTGCGCGTGCTGTTTGACGGCGCGCCGTGCCGCGCGCTGGTGCACGTGTCCGAGGCGCAGCTGCAGTGCAGCACACCGCCAGGTGCGCCGGGCTTGGTCGATGTCGCTGTGCTCTCCCGTGTTCACGGCCGCTCGGTGCTGCGCGAAGCATTCATGTACGTAGCGGCACCGCAGATTGACGTCGTCGAGCCTGCGCGTGGCCCCGACACCGGCGGCGCCGACATCACCATCGGCGGCAGCGGTTTTCAAGATGGCGTCGAGGTCTTCGTTGACGGCGTTGCGTGCACAAATGTGGTGGTTGTCTCCGACAGCGCGCTGAGCTGCACGGTGCCCGCGGGTGAGGCCGGCGTCGCCGACGTCGAGGTGCGAAATCCTGACGGACAAAGCGACACCTTGCGCGGGGGCTTTAGTTACGAGGGGCCGCCGGTGGTGTTGCAGGTCGACCCCGCGCTCGGACCTATCGCGGGCGGCACGCTCGCGCGGGTGCTCGGCGCTGGTTTTCGCGACAACGACGTGGTGCGTTTTGGTGGCTTGCAAGTCGACGTGCTCGACGTCGTATCGCAAGGCGAGCTCGTGGTGCGCGTCCCACCAGTGCCTGCACCGACGACGCCCGCGCCGGCGAGCGGCCTGTTGCGGGTGGCGGTGAGCGTTCAGCGCCAAGATGCGATCGACACCCGCATCGGCACGCTTGACGAAGCGTTCACATATTTTTGGCCGCCCGAAGTGCAACGCGTCGAGCCTGCGCGCGGACCGACAACCGGCGGCACCGACGTCATTGTGCGAGGGCGATTTTTCAACAGCATTGATGGACAAATCTTAGACGCGCAGTTTGACGGCGTCAGCTGCACCAACATCGTGCGTACGTCGTCAACCGCGCTGTCGTGCAGCACACCAGCCGGCGACGCAGGCTTTGCTGATGTGCGCGTGCAAAACCAGCCGCAGTCGTTTGGGATCGGCGTGCAGGCCTATTTTTACGTCGCGCCCCCGCGCGTCGACGCCATCGATCCCGCGCTGGGCCCCACGTTTGGCGGCGACCGCGTCACCGTGACAGGGGAGTTTTTTCAAGCCGGTGCGTTGGTGTTTGTCGACGGTGCCCCGTGCACCGACGTCACGTTCATCTCCGCCTTCGCGCTATCGTGCACGACGCCGGCGGGCGACGAGGGCAGCGCGGACGTGCGCGTGCTCAACCCTGACGCGCAAGATAACACCGCAGCCGCGCTGTACACGTACGTTGGTGTCGTCGTGGTGCCAGAGCACGGCCTGCGCACTGGCTTCACGCGCGTCAGCGTGCGTGCGGCCGGCATTGATCCTGACGCCGTTGTGCGCTTCGACGACGCCATCGCCGACTGCACCTTTGTGTCGTCGCGCGAAGTGGTCTGCCAAACGCCACCGCATGGCCTCGGCGCGGTCAACGTCCGCTTCACAAATCCCAACGGTTTAGGTGAAGACGCCGATGGTGCTTTTCGCTACGGGCGGCTGCGTCAGCCACAAAATCGCATCGACGCGCCGGTGAGCAACTGCACGCATGTCGAGCTCTTTGACGCGGATGGTGACGGTGACTTGGACCTCGCTGCGTCGATGGGACGGGTCAACAACCCCGAGACGTCACTGTTGTTTGAAAACGACGGCACGGGAACTTTCGATCGCAGCGCACTTGTCGAGGCCACCGCCAACAGCATCGAGTCGGGTGACTTTGACGGCGATGGAGACTTGGACTTGGTGCTGTCCACCACGAGCGGCAACGGCGGCTTTGTGCTGTTGCAAAACGACGGCGGCGTCTTTACCGACGCCACCGCTGACTTCCCAGTGGGACGCGGTGCGTTTGACGCGATCTTCGCCGACCTGTCGGGCGATGCACGCGACGACATCTATGTGCTGACC
>JAYTVG010000125.1:0-2432 GCA_043744135.1 Deltaproteobacteria bacterium
AAGCTCAGCCTTGCGCACCGCTGGGATCAGCGAGACCACTGCGAGCGTCGAAAATACGCCGAGCATCGCGATCACGACCATCGTTTCGATCAACGTAAATCCGCGCGGCTGCTTCGGGCGATCCATGCGCCGATGCTAGACACTTCCGCAGCGCGCGTCGAGCAGCCGCGCCGGCACGTGTTGACGAGAGACAGCGCCCCTCTTACGCCAGCTGCAGTGAGCTCGTGTGGGTGCATGTCGCTTCCCACTGTGACCTGGAGAGATCGATGACCACACGCCCATGGATTCGCATCAGCGACGCCCTCGCCCACGCCGGCCAAGCCGTCACGCTCAAGGGCTGGGTGTTTAACCGCCGCGGTTCCGGGAAGCTGCAGTTTTTGCACCTGCGTGACGGTTCGGGGTTCATCCAATGCGTGATGGGCGCGCAAGACGTCGACGACGCGACGTTTGAGGCCGCCAAACACCTCGGTGCCGAAAGTTCCGTCATCATCGAGGGCACGATGAAAGCCGAGCCGCGCGCACCGTACTGCGGCGCGGAGGTGCAAGTCACAGGACTGCAGGTGGTGTCGGCAGCCACCGACTACCCAATCCAAAAAAAGGGCAAAGGTGGTGGCGACGAGCATGACCTGGGTTTTTTGATGGACCATCGTCATTTGTGGATGCGCGACCGACGTCAGTGGGTGATTTTACGCGTGCGCGCGACCATTATCCGCGCCATCCGCGACTACCTCGACGACAACGGCTTTTTGTTGGTCGATTCGCCCATCTTCACCGGCAACTCTTGCGAAGGCACGAGCACGCTGTTTAAGACCGAGTGGTTTGACGGCAGCGACGCGTACCTGTCGCAATCTGGCCAGCTGTACCAAGAGGCCACGGCGCTGGCGTTTGGCAAGACCTACTGCTTTGGGCCAACGTTTCGCGCGGAGAAATCTAAGACCCGCCGGCACCTCAACGAGTTTTGGATGGTGGAACCCGAGGCCGCGTTTATGGACATGGATCAAGACATGGAGCTCGCCGAAAGCTTCCTGTCGTTTGTTGTCCAGCGTGTTCTTGACAAACACGAAACTGAGATTTCCGATATTCTGCCATCTACAGATGAAGAGAAAGCGTGGATGGTAAAGCACATCGCGCTGCTAAAAAACGTCAAACCCCCGTTCCCCCGCATGAGTTATGACGACGCCGTCAAACAAATCGAGGCCATCCGCGCAGAAAAAACCGACCCAGAAGAAAAGCGGCTGATGGACATCACCTGGGGCATGGACTTCGGCTCACCTCACGAAACAGAACTCACTAAACGATACGACAAACCGATTTTAGTGCATCGTTTTCCTGCGGCCGTGAAGGCGTTTTACATGAAGAAAGATCCGTCACGCCCTGAGGTTGCGCTCGGCTTTGATATGTTGGCGCCTGAGGGCTACGGCGAGATCATCGGCGGCGGTCAGCGCGAGGACAACCTGCAGCTGCTGCTCGCGGAGATTGCGCGACACGAGCTCGATCCCGCGTCGTTTGCTTGGTACCTCGACCTGCGCAAATGGGGCTCGGTTCCGCACGCTGGTTTTGGTCTGGGTGTAGAGCGCACGGTGTCATGGACCTGTGGGCTGCACCATTTGCGCGAAGCGATTCCGTTTGCGCGCACGCTTGATCGCATTTGGCCCTAGACACTTTTTTTGGTGGGCTCGCGGCTTTTTTTCGCCGGTGGCGGGGGCGAGCTTTTGTGGCTTAGCGCTCGAAGCCGGCTTTTAGGTCGGCACCAAACACCGTGACGCGTGTGCCTGGCTTGGTGCTGGTGTGCACCTGGGTGGTGACGATGATTGCCGCTTGCGCGTTGAGGGGGGAGACAAAGACCGCAAGTGGGCGCGAGGCGGACAGGATCTTGGTATCGGCGACGCGCTGTTCGGTGACGGCGCCGATGCGCTGCTCGCCATCGCCGGGTTGGCGCACGACGAAGACGCCGCGTGCGCGGGTTTGGTCCCGCGCTACATCGTCTGTTCCCTCGAGCACCACGCGAAAATGTTCCGCACCGACGTCGAACGTGGGCGGCGATGGCGGCGGTGAGCGCTCGATTTGGTAGGCGCGCAGCATCGCGTCTAAACCGCTGCCGCGCGCAGCCACAAACGCATCGATGCGCCGTGCGTCGACGGCGCGCGGCCCTTCGAACACCAAGTGATCCACCACCGCGTTGTCGCTCAGCCGCTGCACAACGAGCTCAAACTGCGTGGTGCCTTTGGTGTCGTCGATTTGGCTGCGCGTAAAGGCGAACAAGCCCTGCGTCGAAAAGCCGTGGGCAAAAAAACCCTCCGGCAAGCGCGCGGCGTCCAACGCCAGCAACTGCACCGCTCCGCTTGCGCTGGGCGACGATTGTTGCTGCGACGACGCTAACGGTGCCGGCGCTGCGCTGGTCGCGACCTGCACTTGCGGCGCGCCACCTTCGA
>JAYTVG010000126.1:0-2427 GCA_043744135.1 Deltaproteobacteria bacterium
TCGGTGACGCGCTGGGCGGTGATCATCGTCTCTTTGAGGGCGTCTTCGCGCGCGCGGTAGTCCTCCATCAAACGTCGTTGGCCGCGCACCTCGTCTTTGAGCTCGGTGTTTTCACGCAGCAGGCGCTCGAACTCCGACGACACTGCGCTCAAAAACGCGGCGACTTCGGTTTTGTCGACGCCGCCGCCGAAGCGTGAGGCGAAGCGCTGCTGCTGGATTTCGAGCGGTGTGATGGGCATGGGGAAAGTTACGCCGCGCCGGACGTTTTCGCGAATTGTCGGTCGTCGCCCCACTAGGCGTCAGTGTCCCTCCCACGCCCGCGGCTGCGATCGGTGGCCGCGGCGACTGCGTCGGCGAACGCGGCCCGCACGGCCGCCTTCTCTAGCACCGCCAGGCCGGCCGCCGTGGTGCCGCCGGGCGAGGTCACCTCAGCGCGTAGCGCGGCCGGCTCGATGCCGGAGATCAAGCGCGCCGCAGCCGCGCGGCAGGCGCCCGCGGCAAACGCCAACGCCTCGGTGCGCGCCAGCCCCAAATGCACACCCGCGTCGAGCATCGCTTCGATCGCCAACAGCAAAAACGCCGGACCCGACGCAGCGATGGCGGTGATGGCATGAAGAAGGTCTTCGTCGTGCACGATGCGCACCGTGCCGACAGCGTCGAAAACGGCGTGCACCCGCGCCAGGTCCTGTTCAGGTCGGCAGGCGGGCCCCATGCAGACAGCCGTCGTCGACTGACCCGAAGCGGCGCCGATGTTCGGCATGGCCCGGCAGACCCGCACCTGCGCAGCCCGCGCCAACACAGCGAGCGACACGCCCGCGGCACACGAGATCACCAGCGCGCCAGGACGCAGCCCGCTCGTCAGGGAGTCCAAAATCTCTACCGTGTGTTTAGGTTTCACGCACAACACGTTGATTTCAGAAGATGAAGCCTTGGCGCCAAAAGACGTGTCGAGCGCTGCGTAACCGCCGTGGACCGCCAACTTCGCCGGGTTGCGGTCGCACACAGTGAGCGCGTGGCCGCTGTCCTTGAGCCCTGCGGCCAAGGCTCCACCCAGGTTACCCGCGCCAAAAATCGTGATGGATTGGGGCATTGGCACCTCATCATGCAGTGAACTCAGGATTTTTTTGTGTCTGCGGTGCTAGCTGCGATTTCCGCGGGAATCGTCTGAATCGAATCGACAAAATTGGTCGCCGCCAGGTCGCGCAGCGCGATCAGCACTTCGGCCAGGGGCAGGCCCACGACGTTGGTGTAGCTGCCGTGGAGCTGCTCGACCAAAAAGCCACCCGCGCCCTGAATGCCGTACGCGCCCGCCTTGTCGTGGGCGTCACCGCTGGCGACGTAACGCTCGATTTCGTCTGCCGAGATCCGTCGAAACTGCACCAAGGTCTCAACCAACCCCATGCGCTCGGTGGCGCCGCGGCGCGCGCAAAAACCCGTCATCACCGTGTGTGCATGACCCGACAGCGCGGACAACATCTCCACCGCGTGGCGGGCGTCTTTGGGCTTGCCCAACACCTTCCCGCCAAACACCACCTCCGTGTCGGCAGCGACAACCAGGGTGTCCGTCGGTGACGCGGCGCGTGCTTTCGCGCTCGCCAGGCGCAGCACCACGTCGCGCGGTTGCTCTGCCGGCAGCGGCGTTTCGTCGATCGCTATAACCTCGACGCGCACTTGCAGCCCAGCCGCGATCAACAATGCGAGGCGGCGCGGGGATGCGGAGGCCAACACAACGTCCATGCGCGCGACGCTAACCCGACGCTGCCGTCAGTACGAATTACGCTGTCCTCCGGTAAAATTCGGCGACCCCGTAAAAACGGCGCAGACTTGAACGAACTGGCTCCCGTGTGGCACACATGCAGACGCAAGAGCCTTGACCGCGGCGCGGATGTAGGGTCTGCTGCGCGCGTTCGTCCTAGCAGGCGTGAGGTCGAAATCGGCTGGTCGTTTTTGATAAGGCATCGTTTGACGGTTTGTGAGGTCCCGCATGGTTGATGTGTCGCGCGCGATGTTGGCTGTGAAGGCCTCAATGAGGGGCCTCAAGGGTCCGTCCATGGGTCGTTTTGCGGCCGCGGGCCTCGTGCTCGGCGGGCTCGCCTCAGCATTTGCGATGGCGCAAGACGCCAAACCGAAGGCCGGCACGGAGGTGTTGATACCCACCGACGCGGCACCCACCGACGCAGCGCGCACCGACGCGGTGCCCACCGACGCGGTGCCCACCGATGAGGCTGGCAAGCTCGACGACGACACGGGCGACGACCCTACCAAGGACGTGCCGCAGTCGCGCTGGTTGGAGCTGGGGCAAGAAAAAGTCACGAGCATGCGCGCGTCGATGAGCAAAGGTCTCGACGAATTGCGCGACGCCCGTGACGCCCGCGACGCCGTCCAGCTCACGTGCGTCAACGAAAAAGTGGCGGCCATGAAGGGCAT
>JAYTVG010000127.1:0-7953 GCA_043744135.1 Deltaproteobacteria bacterium
TCTTTGGCATCAACGACGGCAGCGGCGGCAGCCGACAACAACGTCGACACCTCGGCCATCTCGGCGGCGTACGCGACGTGGTACGGGACGGCAATCAACTCCGCGGTGGCGGCGTCGGTGGGATTTTTTGCGCCCGCTTTGAGCGTGACGACGACAAACTGGTGCATCAGCACGTCGGCGTCTTTGCGCTTTTCCAGCACGGGGCAAAAGCCATCTTTTTGAATGCTCGCGGGGTAGATGCCGACAGCGCGCACCGGTGCGTCGACCAGCGCGTGGCACGCGGGATCTTTCTCGGTCTTTGGTGCCGCGCAAAACGGCCCTTGGTTGCGGTAAAACAGCATGCGAGATGCCGCATCTGCTTTGGCGATTTGGTCGGCGAGCACGTCGGTGCCTTGTTGACGCGCGTGGATTTTTTCGACCAGCGCCGCGGCTTTGAGCACAGCGCTCACCACCGCTTTGTCCTCAGCGCTGCCAGCCGAAATGTCGTTTTCGACGAGGGTGGTGCGCCCTTGCGACAGCTCCAGCAACACGGCCTTTTGCCGCGCCTGCTCCGCAGCTGGCAGCGCGCGCAGATCGACCGCGCTGTTCATGGCGTCGTAGGCCGCGACAAACGCCGGGGTGAACTGGCCATCGGCGGCCCACGTCGACATCGAGGTGTCAGCGACGCCCCACAACACCACGAGCTCCTCGGGGCTGATGGCGGCGTCGGTGTTGGCGTCGGTGCGCCAAAACAGCGGCAGGTCGAGCTCGGCAGCGCGTCGGTTGAAGTCCAAGCGCGCGAGCGTGTTGAAGGTGCGCGTTTTGGCTGCTGCCGCTGGCGCTGCTTCGACGACGGGGGCGGCGGGGGCGGCGGCGGCGACCTCGTCGTGGCCGCAGGCAGTGAGGGTGAGGGCTGCGATGAGGGCGAACGGCAGGGTGCGGATCATGTGTGGTGCTTTCACTGCTAAACGCGGGGCGTCAACCCGTGGGGCGTCGTCGTCGTACGAATGAATGCGCAAAATCGCGCCGCGCCGCGGCTTTCGCGATCGCGCTGTCGTGATGGTTAAGTGACCCGCGGCTGCGAAGCGCACAAAGCCACCGGTGGAGCTACTCGCTGTGTGCGATCCCCACCGGATCGAACCGGTAGCCATGTCCGCGCACCGTCAAAAAATGCTTGGGGTTCTCCGCGTCGAGCTCGAGCTTTTTGCGCAGGTTGACGACGAAGTTGTCGATGGTGCGCGCGGTGCCTTCGTAGTCTAAGCCCCACGCGCCCTCAAGCAGCGCGTCACGCGTCAGCGCGCGACCGGCGTGATCGATCATGAACAACAACAGCGACATCTCTTTGGGCGACAGCGTCACCGGCTGGCCCGCGCGCGTCAGCGTGCGTGAGCGCCGGTCAACGACGACATCGGAAAACAGCGTGACCGCGGGTGCTTGTGCCAAACGCCGGCGCAACACGGCGTGCACGCGCGCGATCAACTCGTGCAGGCCGAAGGGTTTTTGCACGTAGTCGTCGGCGCCGAGGTCAAGGCCCATCACCTTGTCTTCTTCGAGACCCTTGGCGGTCAACATGATGACGCCTGCTTTGAAGCCTCGACGCCGCAGCTCGCGCAACACTTCAAAGCCATTCATGGACGGCAACATGACATCGAGCAACAACAGGTCGTAGATGCTGGTGGTGGCCTCGCGCAGGCCCTCTTCGCCGTCGCTGCGCACCTCAACCTCGAAGCCCTCATGGCGCAGGTTCATGCGCAAGCCGGCGGCGATCGAGGTGTCGTCCTCGACAATCAAGATGCGGGGCTTGGCGGGTTTGGGCGCGGGCATGCGGTCCTTGAGCTATTGGTACGCCAAGTTGAGCTGCACCTTAGGCTCCGCCGCCACCGTCGACATCGGTAACACTGCGGCAGTGCTCCACACGCTGTCGACGTCGATCGAGCACGCGCCGCCCACCTGCAAGCCCACGTACATCGGCGTGACGGCGTCAAACGGCGGGCGCAACGCATCTTCTTTGACGGTGATGGGCGCGTCGCCGTCGTCCACCACCAGCACGGCGTGGGTGCGGTCGACGGCGATCGTTAAGCGCACAAACGCGTTGCGCGCGCGCGTGCCGCTGCCGACGGGTTGCGGCAAGCTGCCGGTGGTGGGCGCCACTTGCAGCTCGGCGCTTAGGTCCGTCGACACAAACAACCCAGCACTCGGGGCGTCGTTAAAAATCGAGTCGTCGTGGCCCACCAACCCGACAAACACCTCGTCACAGGTGACGCCGTTGACGCGCAACACGAAGGTCAAGGCCACCGGCGGCAACAGCGCTTGTTGAAGCACCACCGCTTGGTTGTCGGCGATGTTGAGCACGCCATTGGCCACGCGCGGGCCGACGCCGCCGCTACGCGTGACGCGCCAACTGTCCAGCAGGGCTTCGCCGTCAAAGCCGTCGTAGACGTCAAACACGCTGCGGTCGTCGATGATGCTGGCGGTGTTGGCGTCTGATGTGCCCTCGACCCACGCCAGCGTTTCGGTTGCGCCGGGTGCCACGGCGCGCGCGACGCCGAGCCACGCGGTATAGCGGTCGGACACCACGTCGCGAAACACCGGCACCGTGCGCCAGCTTTTTTGGGCGCGGTTGTAGTCTGTGAAGCGGCCGTCGGCACCGACGTCGCTGAGCGCCAGCACGCCGTCGCCACCCACGCGCACCGCAACGGCAGTGCCCACCGGCAGCGCGACATCGCTTGGGTTCGTGACGGTGATGAGCTGGCGCGTGCCGTAGCTGGCGTCGTTCCATGGTGGCGGCGCGCACAAACCACCGTCGCAAAAACGCCCCGCTGCGCAGTCCACGTCGGCGTCACACGGTGTGTAGCCGTATTGCGCAACGTCCGGGCAAAACACGCAGCCCGGCAACAGCGCCAGCGCACACAGCAAGCGCAAGTGCAAGTGCATCATGGCAACTCCTGGTCGTCTTGCGCGGGGGTGTCAGCTCCGGCGCTGTCTGCGTTTGGCGACGACGACACCAGCCACAACGCGGCACCCGCGCCAGCTGCGCCCACGGCAGCAACCAACAACGCGTCGGTGGTGGCCGCGAAGATGCGCCCACGCCACAACAAGCCGTCATCGCGCGGAAACACCAGCTGCTGATCTTTCGCGCGCGCTTGCGTGTCGAGCGTCGCCCACACCGTCAACCCCGCGCCCGCCGCCGCCGCCAGCGCCAAGGCTCCCGCGGTGACGACGAGCGCCAGCGGCAACACACTGGCCGCGCCCTCACGCTCGGCCTCAGGGACGGCGTCCGTGAGCGGCGCGCGCAGCAGGGTGGTCTGTGCGTGCGTCACCTGCACGGTGCGCTGCCATTTCGCGTTGCCCTTGCGTACGACGACGTCGTGGGCGCCTTGCAACAAGCCATTGACTTGTTGTTTGAGCGGCAGCGTGCCGACGCTTTTGCCGTCGATGCTGACGCGCGCACCCGCCTCGCCCTCGACAAAGATGGCGCCGCGCAGCGTCGAGGGCCTCACGACCTCGCGCACCAAGCGCTCCATCGCGCGCGCATCGAGATCGTCGCCGTGCAGCGTGCTGTCGCCGGCCGCGTCCACCCCGCCGGGTCCCACCGCCACGATGCGCACCAACAAGCCGTCAGACGCCGGCGTCACGGTACCGCTGACAACGACGTCGGCGCCGCGGACGTCGGCGAGCGCAAGCAAGCACGCGGTCTGCGTGTCGGGCGTTTGCGCGCACACCTCCGCTTGGTGTGTGTCGGCGTTGGACTCCGACAAGAGCTTGGCGAAACCCGCCTCCTCAAGCGCGCTGCGCAGGCGAAAGCTCACGCCCACGGCTTGTTTCACCGTGATGCTGCCGGTCGCGCGCAACGGCAACAACAGCACGTTGAGGGGGGCCGCGCTGGTGTCGGGCGCTGACGGCGCGACGGGCGCTGACGTCGCCAGCGCCGCGGTGGCAAGCAGGATCAACGGCGCCCACACCGCTCACTCTCCGTCGACGTGCACGCGCATGGTGCCGGTGGAGGGATCAAACAACACCAACGCCAACGTCGACGACAGCAGCGCTGCCGAGGCCGCGACCAAAGCGACGCCGCCAAACAAGCCGATGGGCGCAGCGATGGTTTGGTCGGCCGCCGACACCCCTGCAGCGTCAAGCGCGCCCAGCTGCGTCGCTGCGATCGCCGCTGCTCCCACCACAAGCGTGGTGCCGCTCATGATGCTGACCGCGAGCACCGTTGACCACGGCGAGCGGGCCGGCGCGGGTGGCAGTGCTTTGACGTCGTCACGGATGGTGCTTTTGAGCTGAAGCGGCGCTTCGCATTGCGGCGTGTGCGCGATCGATCGGTCGTAGACACCGGCGCAAGGCTCAGCGCCGGACACAGCGCCGGGCATGGCGCCAGGCACAGTGCCCAGCACAGTGACAGGGAGAGACAACAACAGCACCGCGGCCATCATGACCGGGTCTTTGGCCGAGCGCGCGCAGCGACGCAACACCGGCAAACGTGCAGCGCCTTCACGGGGTGTCGGGGCCGATCGGCGTGCGCGGATCGCGCAGTTTGCCAGCGCGCACCAATCGCAAACAGCGCCACCAGACAAAAAGCACCAGCGGCAGCGTGCACAACGCCACGATCTGCGACGTCGACAACGACAACAACCACACGCCGCGGTCGCCGTCCGCACGCAGCATCTCCGTGCCGAAGCGAAACACTGCGTAACACGCCGTGATGGCGCACATGGCCTCGCCCGAAAATCGACGTTTTTTCCACAACAGCGCCATCGCGATGAGCGCGAGCAAACCAAAGCTCGAATCGAGCAGCTGCACCGGGTGCACAAGCGTGCCGTGTGTTTCGTGCGACGCGGGGAAGCGCACGCCCCACGCCCACGTCGTCGGCGCACCGTAACAACAGCCCGCCAAAAAACAGCCGATGCGACCGATGAAGATGCCAAACAGCACGCCCGGCATGGCGTAGTCGCCGACGGCGCCTTTGTCGGGGAACGCCCGACGCACGCAAAACACGTACATCACCAGGCTGGCGCCAATCATGCCGCCGTAAAACACGTAGCCAGGCTCAAACAGCCGCGCCCAATGCCAGGGGTCATCTTTGACCAGGTCGATCACGCCCTTGGCGATGGTGCCGTCAGACAGCTGGTGTCCCGCGGCCTCAAACAACACGTGAAAGACCTTCGAGCCAAGCAAGCCCCCAAGCACGGCCGCGATGCTGCCGTCGAGGATGTCGCGGGCGCCGCGGCCGTCTTTGTGCGCCAGCGTGACGCCGACAATGGTGCCAAGCACATACGCCACCGTCGTGATGAACGCGTAGGCGTGCACGCGGGTCTCAAACAGGGTGAACAATACCGGGTGCACGCAGCGGTTGTGCCACAGCGCGGCCACACCGTCGACAGTCGATCCGCACCCGCACGCAGTTCCCGGCACGCGGCCGTTGACAACGCACGGGTCATCGCTGCAGATCGACGCATAGGGTGGCGTCACCGCGCGCGGGCAACATCACCTGCTATGTATTGTCATCACAGTTGAACATCCACTGGATGCCGAACTTGTCGGTGAGCGTGCCCAACAAAGCACCCCAAAACATGTCGTGCAGCGGTAGCGGCCCCGCAGCTCAACGGTGTGCGCGCGCTGATGGGCACGGAGAAGTCGGTCGCGAACACTTCATGATAGAAGTTGCAGGCGTTTTCAGTGGTGCCTGGAGAAGTCAAATACGTCGTGACGGAAGCCATCGAACTTTCACTGCGTGCGGAGGTTCGCTAGAATGAAAATGCGGTGTCGACGTAGATGGACGAAAAGTTGTTGTACGGTGAAACGAAGTCCCACAACGGAAAGCGCGGCGTCGAGCCGTTGGCCGCGAACATCGGCTGACCTGAAAATGCCCCGACCGAAAGCGTGAACCAAGACGTCGGTGTATAATAGACCCCGAGGTTGCCAGTGGTGGACTGGCGCGGCACCAGGCCCGTGCGTGCGCGCACCGGTGTTTTGTCGTCGCTGCCACCGACATAGGCCGAAAAACCCTGGCGGTACGCGAGGTCTAAACCAAACGCCAGCATGCCGTCGAGGATGGCGTAGCTGAGCCCCAAGCTTGGGCTAAACGACGCAAAGGTCGGCACGCCGCCGTTTTGGCAAGCGTACGACGACAGCTCGGCCTCAGAGCGCGGGTTACACGTCACGGGCGTGACGGCGCCCAGCGATCGATCCTGATACGGCTTTGGGGGCGCAGACGCTGCCCACCCTGCGAGCTGCGGCACCAACAAGTTCACGCCAGCCCCTACGCCGAGCGAGACGCCAAAGCCAAACGACGACGCCCACGCTGCGCGCGCGCTGGCCGCCAAGCCGCCGACCGACCCGACGCCGCGGCTGGCCAACGACAACGGCAGGTTGTAGCCACCGCCAAACGTGAACGACAAGCCGAGGTCCTCAAGCTTCAAGCCGCTGTAGCTGACGCGCAGCGCCGTATCCGCGAGCTCGATCTGGTTTCGGTACGTGACGCCGTCGCCCTGGGTCCATTCAATACCGACGCGCTGCGCGACGCTGATGTTGACGGGGCCCACCGCCCAGCTGGGCTGCAGGTTTAACGTCGACGACACGGTTGGATTTGGCGGCGATAGCACAAATGTGCCCGAGCCCAGGCTATGCGTGAGGGCAGCGGTGAAGTGAAACGGCATCGGGGTTGCGGTGGGCATCGCCGCCGGCGCCTCGGGCACGTCGACCGCTGCTGGCGCGATCGCGGCCTGCGGGATCGCTGGCTCGGCTGTCGCGGGCTCCAAGGCCACCGCAGCAGGTGCCGGCGCGTCGGCCGCAGCATCGGGAGCTTGCGCGCAAACGCTGTGGCAAAAAACGAACGCGGCAAAAGCGGGCACGAGCATGGGCGACACCTTGGGATGTGAGGCGCTGTCAGCAAAGATCGTGCTACCCGGCTAAGGCGAGATTGGAAAAGGGGAATCGTTGCGACCGTTAAGGCGCGCACGGCGCGCGATCGCGCATCGTGCCCAGCCGGCCGCCTGATCCGTGGCCGGACCCCGAAACCTGCGCTGTTGAAAATCAAGCCAGACGCAGTCGAATCTTACCGCAACCTACATCACCCCCAACCGATACAACTGCTGTCCCATCCCATTGGGCAAGGAGCGGTTGTGGTTGCCTCGTATCGCGCAGCGCCCATCGCAGACGACAGCGCCGACGCGGAAGTCCGCGCCTTGTGCGCGACTCTCGGCGAGGTGTTGACGTTTGTGGCACAGCGCGCGCCGTTGGCGGTGGCCCTGGCCCTCAAGCCCGAGGTGTCGTTGGTGGTGTTTTTGGCAGACGGCACGCAGCTGCCCTACCGCATTCGCTTCTTCGCGCCCGCACACGTCGGCGTCAGCCCCGGCGATGTCAAGGCGCCCGCCACCCGCATCGCGCTGACAAAAAAAGCCTTGCGCCAATGGGTGCAAGGGCGCTTGGACGTCAAAGACGCGGTGCGCCAACGGACGTTTTTGGTGGGTGGAGATCCCGCGCCATTTTACAAACTCGCCGAAGCGCTCGCGGTCGTCACGGCGACGTCAAAAGCACCGGTGGCGTCGCTGCCCGCGGGCTCGTCCTTTGCGCGCGTGGTGCGGGCTTCGAATTTGATTGCGGGGGGCAACCGATGAACGCCGTAGGACCAAAGCGCAACGTCACCAAACACGACGGGGCATCAGTACCGGCCACGCGTGCTGACGTCGACACCGACCTGCAGGTGGGCGACGTGCAAGCGATGGCGGCGGTGACGCTGCAGCTCGCGCAGCTGTTCAAACAGACCCCGCGCATGAGCGTGACGGCGGCGCTCGACATCGCCTTCATCGACCTCGGCGCATGAAGCGCACGCGATCACTTGTGCAGCTTGATAAAGACAACTTTTCCGCGACCGCCGCTGCTGAGCTGATCGTACGTCACGATCGCCGCCATGCCGTGCGAGGTCGTTTTGTCGAGCATCTGCCAGCCGTACGACGACGCTGAGCCGACGTT
>JAYTVG010000128.1:0-7921 GCA_043744135.1 Deltaproteobacteria bacterium
TGGGAGGTGAACATTTGAATTCACCGACCGTGGGAGGTGAACAGATTAGACCATATCGCGCGCCTAGTGCAGCGCCACGCGTCGGCACTTTTCGCAGGAGCCACTTTTCGTAGGAGCTAGAGGCTACTTTTCGTAGGAGCTATTTTTCATAGATCGTGGGGGCGAGGCGCTTGCGGCCATGCGCGCGACGGCGCTTGATCACATTGCGCCCACCTGGCGTGGCCATGCGCTCACGAAAACCGTGGGTGCGAATGCGCTTGATCTTAGAAGGCTGGTAGGTACGTAGTGGCTTGGCCATGCTGGGCTCCGCGCGTCATCTCCCGACGACGCCAACAAGAACCGTACATCACCAAACGCGCGCCGCTTGTCAACACATAACCCTGCGTCGGTCAGCGCATCGCTGCGCGGCGGGCTGGATCGGCTTGGTGCGCGGATGATCTGCGTGAGATCTCGGCTCCTTAGGGTGAGCTGTCGACGTGAGTCGCGTTGCTCAAGGTGCACCCAAAAACGCCGTGCGCAGCGACGCTTGGTTTTGCCGTTTGAGGTAGCGCCCCACAAACGCAGTCAGCAAGGCCGCCCGCCCCGCGACGACGCAAGGATCGGCGCTTGTCACCTCGGGCCCTTCACCGGCGATGGCCATGGCGGTGCGCACGCCAACCAGCACCGCAGCGTCGTGTGCTTCGGGAAACGCGGCGTCGTAGCTGGCGTCGACGGCCTCTTCGCGAAACGCGCGCACACCGGTAGAAAAATCGACCTCCCACCAAGCGATGCGGTCGCGCAGATGCACCCCAACGCACAACGTGCCTTGCAGCCCGCTCGGCGCAGCGTCACCGGCGACGACGGCGTCGAGCAAGCGCAAAAACGCCATCGACGCCGTGCCCGTCGTCATGTGGACCAACGTGTTGAGATAGCGCATGACATCGGCAACCTCGACCAGACGCGTCAACGAGAGTCTCGCGCGACCCCCGTCACTGTCAATCGTCGGTGACACCACGAGTGCGTCGCGTCGGTCCGCAGCTGCGCGCGCAGTCCCAAGTGCAGTCCCAAGTGCGCTGGCCCGTCGCGGGTCGAGGCCTCAACGCTCGTCGGCGCCCACATCAAAACCATCCGCTCCCGGCCTCGCATCACCATCGATATCGCGCGACACGTCGACGTCCACCAACGCCGCCGCGGGCACCAGCGGTACCGGGTTGACGCCGCTGTGCAACAACAGCGCGGACACGCTATGCACGCGGTCCGGCGCGACCAACGCATCGCCGGGTGACACCACGCGGACGTTGGCCATCGCGACGCAGCCATCCAGCAAGCAGTTGTTCAAATACGCTTGCATGCTGCCGAGGTCGTCGGTGGTGTACAGCGGAAATTGCTGCGCGGTTGGGCCGATGTCGATGAGCGCCCCCGACACCGTACTGTTGCGCAGCGTGATGTGCGGAGGCGTCGGGGCATCAGCGACGTGCGACAACCAAAACGACGTCTGTGGTTTCAAGCAGGTTTGTGCGAAGCACACAGCCTCAGCATCGGCGCACACCGTCACCTCTTGCTGGCAGCCGCTTTGCGTCGCGCTGCCGTCGCCGCCCAAAAACAGCGTGTTGACGGCGACGACCGCGCCGTCGTCGACTTGCATGGCGTGGGTGCGCCCTTGAAAACACGCGCCGTCTTGCGCGCGGCACACGCCGCTGCTGCAAAATTCCGTCGGGCCGCAGCTCGCGCCGGTGGGGAGCGGATCGCCCCCATGCAGGGTGTCGCCGATGAGCGTGGCGGTGCCGCTGGTCCAAAGCGCGTACGACAGCGTGCCGGCACCTGCGTCGACGGCGCTGCTGGCGAGCGTCAAGGTGGCGCCCGGCTTGTTGCGGATGCCGATCGAAAACAGCCCGGTGCTGTTGCCGCCATCGATGCGCACGCGCGACACCTTCGCGGTACCGAAATTCAGCATGCCGTAGCTCACGCCACCGACGCTGGTGGCGCCTTGAAACGTTGAGTCGCGCACCACAGCATGCGCGCCGATCTCCGTGCGCAGGGCGCTCGCGTTGTCCTCGTCTTCACCGCCGTTGGCAGTGCCGCCAAACAGATCCGAGGCCTCGATGATGACGCTGCCGATGACGTACACAGCGTCCGCATCGTCGGACAAAAAGTCGTCCGCCGTGTTGGCGAAGCCGTCTGCGCCGTTCGCGTCATACGTGCTGCCGCCATGCGCGATCACATCGACAAAGTGGGCGCTCCCAAGCACAACCACGCAGCTGTTGGAGTTACCCACCACGGCGTTGTCGACGGTGAGCGCCTGCAGCAAGACAGCGCCGCCGTCTTGCACCACGATGGTCGGCGTGTCGACGAGCACTGCCAGCACCACGGTGGCCGCCACAGACGGCACCCACGTCACAGCGTCGTAGCCGCCCACGACGTTGACGACGCCGGTGATGTTGACGTGTTCAGCGTAGGTCCCGGCAGCGACAAACACAAAAGCGCCAGCGGGCGCCGACGTCACCGCGGCTTGCAGTGTACAAAACGGCGCCGCTCGCGTGCCGGCCCCCGCGTCCGTGCACGTGGCTGCGCCAGCGTCGACGAAGATGCCGATGCCGGTGCTCGGGTCGGGGTCACCGCCGGCGCAGTCTTGGTCGATACCGTCGCCAAAGATCTCGGTCGCACCCGGGTGCACAGCGCCATCAAGCGGCGCGCAGTCGGCGCCGTCGAGGCTGCCGTCGTCGTCATCGTCGGTGTCGCAGCTGTCGGGCGCGCCGTCGCCATCGGTGTCGCTGAGGTTCGCGTCGTAGGTTCCACTCGCGCACAAATCGCAGCTGGTCCCTGCAGTGGTGCATTGGAAGCGATCGAGCGGTGCCGTGTCGACGTCGTCGTTGACGCCGTCGTTGTCGTCGTCGGCATCGCTGGCATCACAGCTGCCATCGCCGTCTGCATCTGCGGGCGTGCTGCCCGCTTGTGCCGCATCGCTACCGCAAGCGAGCTCGACGGCGTTTGACCAAGCATCACCATCGATGTCGTCGTCAACGGCGTCGCACAGCAGGTCCGAGTCGAGGTCGGGCGGCACATCAAAGCGGTTGTCGGGATCCGATCCGCACGCGAGCTCGTCGACGTCGAAAAAGCCATCGCCGTCGCTATCCCCTTCACCTTCGCCTTCGCCCTCGCCTTCGCCCTCGCCCTCGCCCTCGCCTTCGCCCTCGCCTTCGCCCTCACCGGGTTCTGGGATAGGACGCTCGACGCACGCGCAGGCGTGCATCGCGACTAAAACAAGCGACAAAGACAAAGCGACGCGCATCCGCCAACTGTCGCATCCGCCGGGCTCCGTGTCGACGTGCGCCGTTTCGCGCATCGCCGGCGCGTCGGTGGCGAACCGCGACCTCAGCACGTGTCCGCACGACCGCGACGTCACGCTGATCGCGGCAAGGGGTCAGCGGCCGTCCCTCGCAAAAATCTCACGCTACCCCCCAAACGTCGCCGTAATATAAGCCTCCCTGCCTGCAGGGATGTTGACGTCGAGCGGCACCTCCGACCCGCCCTTGCGCACCTTCACGCGGTGTCGTCCGGCCCACACCTCGACAGTGGGCAGCGGGGTTTTGCCGAGCGCTTTGCCGTCGACGATGACCTCAAGCCCATCGGCGAGCTGATCAAAACTCAAGCGGCCATGCTGTGCTTCGAGCGCGACACTTTGCGTCTGGCCCGCCTTGAGCTTGACGGTCTTTTTGACGGTGATGCCTTGCGCGGTGTCCTTGCCGACCACGTCGTAGCGGCCCGCGAGCCCCGAAAACGTCGCGCTGCCGGTGCCGACGGCTTTGCCGTTGACCGTGATGGCGAGCGCCGGGCTCGAGCTGATGGTGAGGGTCCCGGGACCCGTCGGCTGCGGCACGGGTTGTGCTGTTTTTGGTTCCGCAGCGACGACGACGGGCGTCGTGGGTGGGGGTGGGGCTGTTGTGGGTGCGACGGGGGTTACCGCCACCACCGGCGGGGCGACCGGCGCTGGCTCAAACACGGGAACCACCACCGGGGGCGCCACCGCGACGGGCGCGTCGGGACGCAGCGCGAGCAGGGCGGCAATCGCGAGCGCAGACACGGCGATGCCAGCCGCCATCGCCAAGCCGATCTTTACGGCGGGCGAGGTTTGGTACACCACCGGCGCTGCGGTCTGCTGAAAGGCTTGCGGCGAATGCACACGGTGACGGCGGGCGCGCGCGCGTTCGACGGGGTCGTCGGCAGCAACCGCCTGATCGAGCGCGGCTGAGGCCGCAAGCGACAGGCCGGGCCCGGTCGCGAGCAAGTCCGGCGACGACGACGCCATCGGCACCACCACCGCACGCTGGTGATCGCGGGGCGGCTGCGTGCGTGACGGCTGGCTCAGTCGTGCGTCGTTTGGGATCTGTGCGCTTGGCACCGGCGTCGGCAACAGCGTCGCGGCGGCGGCGGCGGACGACGGCGGCGTGGACCGTTTGAGCGTGGCGCCTTGCGCGGCTTCGACTTCAGCGTCGGACAGCGGCCGCTGCAACACGCGTGTGGCGCGGCCCAGCTCAGGGGGGATCTCCGCGAGCAGGGTGCCCGTCACGGCGGGTGGTTTTTCGCGCGCAGCGATCAACAGTTGGTCGCGGGTGGCGCGTGGCACTGTGTCAGGGGGAAACAGCGTGTCCATGAAGCGCCGCACGGCGCGTTCGTCGGCGACTTCGCAGGTCTCCATGAGCGCATGGCGCATCTCAAGCGCAGTGGCGTAGCGATCGGCGCTGCGCTTTTGCGTCGCGCGCAGCACGATCGCTGCCATCGCCTCGGTGATGCCGTGGGTGTTGCCGGAGTCGTCGGGGTTGCTCGAGGTTTGGCGCTTTTGCAGCTCGTCTTTGATCATCGCTTCGGCGAGCTCGTTGTCAGCGGCAAACGGCGCTTTGTTGGTGAGCGCTTCGTACAGCACGCAACCGAGGGCGTAGATGTCGGTTTGAGGCGTGGCAGCGTTTCTGCCGCCGTACGATTGCTCAGGCGCTGTGTACGCGTCTTTGGCCGCGTCGGTGCCACGGTGTTTGCGCATCACTTCGGCGATGGTGGTGGCGCCGTAGCCGGTCACCTTGGTCATGCCAGCGAAGCTGACTTGCAAGGTCTCAGGGCGGATGCCGCCGTGGATCATGGGCTCGCCAGCTTCCATCGCCCCCAAATCGTGCGCGTAGTGCACACCCATGCAGGCATCCGCGACGATGGCGCACGCGATCGCCGGCGGCACCGCGGTCTTCAGCGTCGTGGCACGCCGATACACGGAGCGTAGGCTCTCAGCGTCGGCGTAGTCGACGACGCGCGCGTAGCCTTCATCGAGCTTCGCCAAGCCCATGACGCCGATGACGTTTTTGTGGTCGATCTGCGTGCCAAGCTCGGTCTCTTGCCACACGCGCTTGAGCACGTCGGGGTTGTCGACGATGTCGTCGGACAAAAACACCATGACGGCGGGACGAATGAGTCCGTCGCTGCCGTGCAGGCAGCCCAAGAAGGCTTGCGAGCCAAAGCCGCCCATGAGGGGACCGAGGACTGAAAATTCGTGGGCCTTCACGGCGGCGATTCTTTCGTGTGAGTGACGCCCAGGTCAACCTTTCGACGACCATGACACCGTTTCACCGCGCTTGGCAGACCTAGACTGGCGTCATCGGGTTTGGGCTTTTCGCGGGCTCGCTGGGGCTTTTTCGCGGGCTCGCTGGGGTTTTTTCGTTTTCAGTAGGGCTCCGCCGTGCGACCCGCGACGGGTGTCAGCCCGCACGCCCGCGAAAAAAACCTCGCTAGCTGGCGAGGTCAGCTTTGAGGGCGTCGAGTTCGGTGGCGTCGAGGCCGGGACTGTTGCCCTTGACCTGCTCAAGCACCACGTCCGGGGCAAGCGCCAAGTGCCCCGCCGCGCACGCCGCGTGCAAATAGCCGGCGCCCTTGGTGACAAAACTACCGGTGTCGACGTCGCGCTCGACAGCGACGCGCAACGTGCCCTTGTCGATCGCCGTGCTGCACGCGATGCAGCTGCTGCGGCCGGTCGCGGCGCGCTCGGCGTAAGGGAATGTTGAGGGCTTCTCCTTTTTTGCTGACGCGTCGACTTCGAGCTCCAACGCCGCGCGATCCGGGATCGTGAGCGTAGTGCTGGCCAGCGCTTGCTTGAGTGCCGCGGGCTTCTTTTTGGCGGCGCATGGGAGGTGGTGCCACTGAAATGCCGGCTCGGTGGAAAACTGGTTGGGCACCTCCTCGCCGAGGCGGAGCTCGCCTTTAGCGATAGGCTTTTTGCAGGTGCGGCAGCTGGCGCGCCCGGATTTCGCTTCTTCGATGGTGTGGGCCATGTGATCCCTCTCAGTGTCAAAGGTCTGCCGTCGTACCTCGCCATGGTAATTTTGACACGCCACCGCGCGCCCTTTTCGAGACGCACGTGGCCCTTCGCGCGCATGCTGGGCCCTTTTTCGCGGGCTTACGGAGGCGGGAGCATTCGCCCAGCAGCGGCCTGCGAGGGCAGCCGGGCGCCTCGCAGATCCCACGCGATCGCAGCGGATGTAATCACCGAGATCGGCGGCGGCATCTGCCTGTGGTGCAGCCGTGGCGGTGGATCTCAAGCTGCGGGCGCGTCGCGGCACTCCTCGTTCACCGGCAGCGGCCGGTACATCCTGTGTTCATCTCCCAAGGTCGGTGAAATGCATCGGCTCAGATCGACGCCGCCGTTCGCGAGATGCGGAGTTAGCCAAGTCAACACCGTGCGCGCGCTTTTTTACGGGCATCTAAATCGCGCAAGGTTTGCCTGCTATCACCCCAATCTGTTTGAGATCGTCGTCGACACCACCGTTGCGAAAAAAAAACGTCGCGACCGATTGAACTAAAAAAATCTGTTCTGCTACGAGACAAGGCCCGAAAGGGGCGGCGCCATGGCCGCTACACATGGGCAGCTTGCCGCGTGCGCACCGGACTCCGATTGAACTGGATAAAACCGAACAGAACCGCCCCCGCCCGAACGACTGACCCGCCCGAACTGACCTGCCTGAAGGGTGCCCGCAAAGAAACGCGGCTGAATGAAACCCGGCTGAATGAAACCCGACTGAACCGAACTCGACTGAACCGAACTCGACTGCACTGACTGAAAGTACAGGCCCCCCGCGCCGCATGACTCCCAAGAGCCACTCACCCACCACCGTGGCGGTCCCACCGCAACCTCGACGAAGTCGCGCCCTGCATGGCGCGGCGTCGGTTGAGACCGTGTCGCTTGCTACCGTGTCTCTTGAGACCGTGACGCCAAAGACGCTGGCACTTGAGACGCTGGCGCACGACACGCTGGCGCACGACACGGTGGCGCCTGGGACCGTGTCGCTTGCGTCACACCAAGCCGCGTCGCACCCACCGGCGTCGCAGGTCAGCGTGGTGCACGACCGCCGCGCGCTGCTCGCTGCCGTGCTGGAGCGCCTCGCACTGCGCATGAGCTTGTTTGCGTTTCGCGGCTTTTTAGAACCGCTGCAGGCGTGCATCAGCGCCGATGCTGGGGTGTTGGTGTTGTCGGCGCCGTCGGCGTTTCACAGGGATTGGGTGCGCGATCACTACGCTTCAGAGATCGCAAGCGAAGCGGCGCGCTGCGTCGGGCACCCGATGCGCATCGAGCTGCTGGTGGCAAGCGCGTCCGACGCCGTCAGCAGCAGCGCCGGCTTTGTTCACCTCCCAAGTTCGGTCAATTGTATTGCTGAGGTCTCAACGTCGGTGGATTCAGTCGTTCATCTCCCAGGTTCGATGAATTCCATTGTTCATCTCCCAAGTTCGATGAATTCCATTGTTCATCTCCCAAGTTCGATGAATTCTGCGGGGGCACAGACCGCGCGTGACTTGGCGCCCAATCGCCGCGCGAGCGACGACACCACCACAAGCTTGTCTCAGAGCGCTTCTCAGAGCGCTTCTCAGAGCGCTTCTCAGAGTGCGCCTGCCGTGCGCGGCGCCGCGTCAC
>JAYTVG010000129.1:0-2415 GCA_043744135.1 Deltaproteobacteria bacterium
GGGCGGAGGCGGTGGCGGCGCGATGGCACCTTGCCCAGCGGGAGGTGCCGGCGGCAGCGGCGCCGCACCCGTGCGCTGCAGCGCCCGCGCACCGGTCGCGAGCTTCGGCCCCGGTGCAGCCGGCGCCGCCACCGTCGCTGCGATCGGCGCTGCGATCGGTGCAGCACCTGCAACCGCGGGAGCCGCAAGCTTTTCCTCGACGATGCGCTCGACGGCTTTGCGCTCGCGGGGTTTGACGAACGCGACCGCGAGCAGCGGCAGGCACATGGCAAAAAACAGCGCCGCAACCGTGCCTTTGGTGCCCGCGTCTGCGCGCGCGGCTTTGATCGCGTCTTGCGGCGTGACGGGCGCGCCGAGCACAAACAGCGCGTCGAGCGACGGGTGCTGCACATGGCAGCGCACGCACTCATCGGCGTTGGGCTGGGATTGCGCGTGGCAGGTGCCGCAGGTTTTGCGTGCGTCTTTAGCGTTGGGTGCGATGCCCTCAGCGTGACAGCCAAGGCACCTGCCCTCGATCGAAAAGTGCTGCACATGCACGTCGTAGCTATCGATGTTGAGCTTCTCTTGGGTGATCACAGGCGCTTTGAGTCGCGCGCGCTTGTGCCCCCCCGCCGCAAACAGCGTCTCGTGGGGGTCTCCGACGTGGCAACCGACGCACGCGAGCTTGGCTTGTGATGTCGCGGAGAATTCTCGACCGAGGTGCTCGCCGTGGCAGTCGAAGCACTGCAGCCGTGCCTCGGTGTGCACCTTGGTGGGCGTCTGCAAGTGGCAGCCGCTGCAGGTGCTGTCTTTGACGGGGCCGATTTTGTGGCACGCCGCACAGCTCACGACGTCGCCGACGAAAAATTGTGCACCGGCGCTGCCCACCTCTTTGGCCCGGGCGGTGAAGTCAGGTGTCGAGTGGACGGCCGCGACCGCCCCAGGTGCGAGCGCGTCCATGCGCGTGACAAGCACGCACAGCGCCAGCACGATGGGCGACGTGCACAACCCCATCCAAGCGAGCCGCGACTTGATCGCACGTCGCTGCACGTCGCCGGTGGCGGTCCACGCGATGTCCTCGGCGCTTTTGCCTTTGCGTTTTTTCGCGAGCTTCTGCTGCCGATCGCTCTTGATGAACTGCGGAATCAACGCTTTGAAATTCTCGCGGAGCAGCGGGTCCCACTCTTTTGCACCCTCGTCGCCGACCTTGAGCACGCGAATGTTGCCGCTTTTGCTCGCGACCTTGAGGCCGACGTGCTGAAGCTCAATCGCCATGCGGCCGCTTTGGATCACGACCGGACCGTGAAAGCTGCCGATCTGCACCACGTCGCCGTTGTTGAGGTATTGGCGCACGATGCGCTTGCCGTTGACGAAGGTGCCGTTGGTGCTGCCCTCGTCGACGATCTCGAACTTGCCGCTGGGCTCTTTGACGATGCGCGTGTGTGCACCCGACACGTCGTCGCTGATGAGCGGAAGATCGTTTTGCGCGTTCCTGCCGATGAGGATGACGCTTTTGGCAAAGGGTGTGATGCTCGCGCCCTTTTTGACCAACACTTGCGTCGGCGCGTCGGGCGGCAGATCGCTGAGCAAGCGTGTCAACAGCGTGACGCCGGTGTGCGTGCCAGAGCTCGCTTCAGGTGCGAGGTCCTTGACCACCATGGTCTTGCCGAGCTGTAGCGGCATGTCAGCCAGCATGCGCGCAAGGTCGTCTTTGCCGAGCATGGAGGTTTTGACGACCGTCCGGTTGAGTTCTTTGGCTTTGACGCGCGCCTGCGCACGTGTGCGCGCGATGGCTTCTTGCACGTCAGCGCTGCTCATCATCATGGTGGCGCCGCCTTTGAGCGCGGGCGCGCGCTCAGAGGCGCGCTCTTCCACCACGGCACCCGACCCCACCGCGATCTCCATCAGCGTCGTGCCGATTTGGATGAAGTCGCCGCGTTTGACTTGGCGCGGAGCACCCACGCGCTCGCCGTTGACGAAGACGCCGTTGAGCGAGCCGAGGTCTTTGACGACCATGCCCGCAGCACCCCAGTCGATCGCGACGTGTTTGCCGGAGCACAAGCTGTCTTCGATGACGCCGTCAGCGTCGGGAGCGCGCCCAACAACCGTGACGCCGCCTTGGTTGAGCAAAAACTCAACGCCAGCGGACAACCCATCGACGACCTTCAAAACAAACATGCGGTGCTCGGTCTCCTTGCATGAGCCATCAACGAGGTTGCGTCACGCAGCCGTGAGCATCAAATCAAAAACACCGACACAATATGAAACAACAGCCACGGCAAGCACAATGTGGTCAGCGCCACGTGCATCGGCAGCCAAGCGCGCAGCACGTAATGATACGTCACCATGCGGCCTAAGAACTCTTCTTCCACTTGGCAGGTCACGACGCGCCACAGCCAATCGCGCTTGTCCTCGGCCACCGCTTGGTCGCCGCCG
>JAYTVG010000130.1:0-2412 GCA_043744135.1 Deltaproteobacteria bacterium
GCCATGATGCCCGACCCGATCAAGGACCTGAAAATCGCACCCAACGAGCGGGTGTGGGTCGTCAACAAAAACGGTGGCACCAACAATGACAGCTCGACCGACGCGCTCACCTACGACGCCATCATCGATGTGTTGCGCCAAAAAGGCGTCTCCGAAGTGGTCGCGCGTGATGATGATATGCTGCGCTCGCTGTACGTCGAGTACACCGAGAGCGCTAAGCTCGCCGCACGCGCCGACAGCCTCGCCCGCGACGGAAAAATCCAACCCGCGGACGTGATTTTGACCTACCGCTTGATGCGTTTGAACTCGCGTAGCCCAGGCTTCATCATCTTAGGCCTGCGCTTTATCGTCGGGGGCATCATCGGTTTGGTCGCCGACGCGCAGCCCAACGTGACCGACGGTGTGCGTTTGGTGCTGCACGTGGAGGCCATCGACGTTAAGACCGGCACCACCCGCGCAACGCGCCTCGCAGAGCACGTGGAACGCCAACCGGATTGGTTCGCACAAGATGTTGTCTTTGGCGACTACAACGGAAAATAGCCAGCACAGTTGATGGCGCTTTGCATGCGCACACCCAATAAAAAAGCGGCCATTCGGCCGCTTTTTTATGACATGTCAACGCTCCATGGCCGTCGGCAAGCGATCGCCTACCGTCGCCAGAGGTGTTGTCAGCCCTTGGTTTCTTTCTTCGCCTTTTTCTTGTCCGCCTTCTCCTTGGTGGAGAGTTTGGGCTTGTTCATTTTTCCTGGTTTTTCTTGTCCCTTGGCCATCTGACGCCTCCGTGCGTGCATAACCGCATGCCGCCCCTTCTTGTAGCCTGCGCAGCGGTACAAATGCCACCACGCCCAAACCGCGCCCGTGATGTTGAGCGTGGGCCCGTGCGTTGTTTCGATCCGAAATACCGGCCGCAGGAAACTGCTGTGCGCATCGCGTAGACTGCCGTCATGGTCGATGACGCCGCTGTCTTTGCGCTGGAGTTTGAGGAGGCGCGCGCTGTGCACGTTTCGCTCCTCGCGAGTCTGTCGCGCCGCATCATGCAGCTCAACGAACGCTGGCGCACCATCAACGCTACCGACCGACTGTTGGCGGTGCAGCGCCTGGTGCAAACGGGCGCACTGCCAGCTGACGTTGCGCAACAGCTCGAGGGGAAAAACGAACGCGTGCGTGCGTTGTTGGCGCGCGCCCGCGTCGAAAAAAAACGCCAGGAGCAACACCCGACATCAGACCTCAAGCACCCGGTGCTGCAACTCCAGCTCGAGCTGCAAAGCGCCGAGAACGACCGCGACGAGACCATTGATGAGCGCGATCTGCGCGGGGCGCTGTATTTTTGCGGTGAGACCTTCGTGCGCGACACCGCGTTTGCCGCCGACGAATTGCCGCTCAAAGAACTCGCTGAGCGCATCAAGGAGCTGCAAGACCACCTCAATGACCTGTTGCGTCGCGCCGATCGCAAGGGCGCTCGCTTTACGTCCACCGCCGACGACGGCGTCGAGCGCACGCTGATCCGCATGCTGCCGGCGCTGACGCTCAGCGGTGAATCGTCTTAACGGCTCGAGCTGCCAACCACGGCGTTTGCACGCAGCAAGGCAGCACGACGGGTGACGTTGGCCTCGTCGTCGTCGTTGAGGCTCATCCACGCCGTGTCAATCGATGCAGCGCTGAGCGTGACGGTGGTTTCAAACAACTCGTCGCGACGAAACACGTGCAAGCGTACCGCGCTGTCGGGCGCACGTTCGCTCAGCATGCGCGTGAAGTTGGCGCGCGATGCGCGTAGGCCGTCCACCGCGACCACCACGTCGCCTGCGCTCAGGCCCGCGCGCTGCGCCGCGCCGTCGCTAAAGACGTGCGTAAGCAGCGCACCGTCAGCGTGGCCGCCGACGGTGGCACCGATGCTGCCGCGGGAGTCGTCGTCGGCGTCTTTGGTGGGCTTGCCGCCGAGGTCGCTGTCGTTGTGGGACGCGCGCAAATGCAAGCCGATTCCGCGCTTAGCCAACAACGCCGCGAGCGGCACGTCGACGGTGCCGCGCACATACGCGTCAAAAAACGCGGCAAGATCCCTGCCCGCCACCTCGCTAGCGATGCGCTCGACGCCGTCTTCGGGCACCCCGACCTCGCGTTCGCCGTGGCGTTGCCAAAGCGTCCGCATGACGTCGTCGAGCGAGCGGCGCTCCTGGGTGGCGTCGCGGATGGTCAGATCGAGCGCGAGCGCGACCAACGCGCCTTTTGTGTAGTAGCTGACGCCG
Organism: Deltaproteobacteria bacterium; assembly: GCA_043744135.1. Classification (GTDB taxonomy): domain Bacteria; phylum Myxococcota; class UBA727; order UBA727; family VGSZ01; genus JAYTVG01. Next base: position 2,244 of record JAYTVG010000130.1, read on the forward strand.
GCGTTGGGCGTGTTTTCATCGGGGCGGTAGAACTTCACCCACGCGTCAAAGCTCGATTCTGCGACGCTTTGCACCAACCGCCCCGGCGCACGCAGCACGCGCGTGACGGTCTTTGCCAGCAGCTCCAACCACTGCTCGACGCTGATGACGCCGCTGCGCACGAGCGCGA
>JAYTVG010000131.1:0-7888 GCA_043744135.1 Deltaproteobacteria bacterium
GTGCGGATTTGGTGGCTGCTCGGGGGTGTGATGATGAAACCATCGAATCGCGGTGCGCGCGGGTACATCTTGCTTGAGTGCGTGATGGCGGGCCTGGTGTTGGGCGTCGCGCTGTCGACATCGGTCAGCTTGGTTGCGCAGTACCGGTTAGAGACCACCATGGCCGCGCGCATTCAAGAAGCGACGGCCCTTGCGGTCGCTCAAGCCGACACCTTGGTGTCTGACGATCACGTGCTGTCGAGCGCAGCGCTTTCGCCCGTGGTCGACCACCCCGGTTTTCGCGTCGGCTACGTCGTCACCCGCAGCGGCATGGAGACGTTGAGCACGCCACCGCTTGCCAACGCCGATGCGCTGCACGCCATCACCGTCACCGTCGAATACCCAACGAGCGCAGGCTTAAAGACGCTGCACGTGCAACGTTTGCGTCGACAACGCGTGGCGCCATGAGCCAGCGCCGCATGCGTGCGTTCACCCTGCTGGAGCTCACCATCGCGTCGGTGATGATCATTGCGATAGCGGCAGTGTGTTTGGCGATCTTGTTGACGGTGCACTTCACGCAAAAAGAAGCGCAGATCAGAAACGCCACCACCCGAGATGCCCAACTTGTCATCGACGTCATCGGTGAAGACTTGAAGTACTTCGGTGTCGGCGTGCCGTTCGCCGCCAACGTGCAAGGTGCCTTTGGTTGCATGGGCGGACCGGCGTGCGCGCCCCTGAACACCAACATTCAGCTGCGCCCTGCCCTGCGCATCGCGGAAGAACACTACATGGCGTTTTTGGGCGACCTCCCCTACCCCAACGCTGACCTCAACGGCATCGCCACGCTCAGCGATATGCAGGGCAACCCCGCGCTCGCTGGCGCGGACGCGGCCAACAGCGACACGTTCGCGATTTCATCGGAGTTGTCGGGCTGCGTGCCGGGTGCCGCGTGCAACACCTCGGCGACGAGCATGATTTGGGGCGGGGCCGCACCCGAAAACTGCACGGACGCAAACGCGCACTACACACCAGGCGCGGTGCCCGCGACCGGTCGCTCGTGTCCGTGGGGCCTTAACAAATGGCTCGAGAATTCGTCGGGGTTTGTTGACCTCGTCGTCACCGCCCCCACCGGCATCTGGGCGGCGGAGCGGTGGGACATGACCGACTCCGCCAGCGTGGGCGTGGTCGATCGCGGGCAACTGATGGTCAACATGGATGACGACTTTCCCGCGGCCGGCGCGAGCCCGCTGAGGCGTCGTCCGTTCGCGGACGCTCGCGCGGGTGCGTCGATGGTCGCGCAGTTGGACCGGGTGTTTTTTTCCGCCGAGGAGCCCGGCGGCACGCCGTGCCACAGCGGCACAGCGGCGGGCACCTGCCGGTTGTACCGTCGGCAATGCTGGGGCCCGCTTGGCGATCCCGGCTCCCCGAACTTTCCGCGCGCGGCGACATCGTCGACGGCGGCGAATTTGCTGTCGCCCTCAGCACCCGGCAACTGCGGCGCGCCCAATGATGGCACGCCGTGGGAACCCATCGTCGGCGGCATCTCAGCGTTTCGCTTGGCGTACTACGACGCGTTTGACGTGTTGATCCCGACCCCGATCAGCGCGCGCACCGACTTGCAACGCGTCGCGAGCGTCGACGTGCTCGTGACCATCGAACGCAAAGCACCGCAAAACGGCCGCCCCGGCGACCCAAAGACCATGCACCAAACCATGTCGCGGCGTTTTTACCTGCAAAACTATGGACCGTTCGTGGATCAGTACAGCCCCTGCACCACCCCCTCGTGCTTCTCCGGCAATCCATGATGACGAGGTGTACGCGACCGTGGCGCTCGATGATGCGCTCAGGGCCGATAGCGATGCGCTCGGCGCGGACAAAAGCGGCGGCGCTCGCAGCACCTCGGGGCTTTGCGTTGATTATTGTTTCGATTGCGGGTGTCGCCATCACCGCGATCGCGTTGGCGTTGGTGTTTACCGCGGGGTCGTCGAAGATTTTGTCGGCCAAAGGCGGCTCCACCGACCGCGCCACCAACATCGCAGCGTCGGGGTTGGAGCGGGGCATGGCGTATTTGTTGGAAGTCGCGCGGCAAGAAGGCGACTACGACCGCGTGCTTGAAGACGCGCTCGCATGCTCTGGTGCGCGCGCGCGCGGCTTGCCTCGCTATAGTGACGGCACCGTCGACAACAGCACCGGCACCGACTACCTGCGCGTCGACTTCAGCGATGGCTCGTATTTCACCCGCGTCGACGACGACGCCGATGACGCCGTCAACCCCCTGACGGATCTGTCCGCGTTCACGTCCAACCACGCCAACAGCGGCAGTTGCCTTGAAGGGCCGCTGGCGTTTGGCGGCACCGTCGCAAACCCCGGCAACAACCCGCACCGCGATCGCAACCGCACCGTGTGGCTGACCGTCATAGGTGCCTACCCCGCCGGGCCGCTCAACACCGCCATCCAGCGCATCGTCGAACGGCGCTTGTTCATGTCGCCAGAAGCAACGCCGACCGCCGCGGTGTCGGTGGGTGGCAACGTGATTTTAAACGGCACGCTGTCGTTTTGCTCAAACCAAGGCTTCGTCGCGGGCGGCGGCAACATCAACGGTGGCGGCACGCTTGAGCACTGCGGCAATGTCACCACCGCGGGCGGCATCGGCAGCGGCATCACTTTGGCGGACCCAAGCTGCGGCGCGGTCGCGTGCACGCCGCGCGGCACCGCGTCTGTCGGCACGGGCGTCGCGCGGCCGCTCACTGCGCAACTCCCGCCGGTCGCCGACCCGGCATGGTACGACGCCAGCTCGCCGTGCAATTTTTTGATGGTGGATTCGACGTTGCCACCCTCGCCCGCAGGTTTGATGGACGGACTTTATTACTGGGACGGGACTGGCACGCGCAGCGGCGTCGCCTGCAGCAGTCGCGCCCCAGCGCTCACGCCGCCGACGCCACCGGCAGCGGGCTCCAACATCGACATCACGTTGCAAGCGGCGGGCACGTGCTGGGTGCCGTTAATGTTGCTTGAGGGCGGTGTGTCAACCGCGGGCGTCACGGCGGAGCTTGGCGCTGGCGCCTGGCAGCCGGGCACAGGCACCGCCGCGTGGGCGACGGTCGCGACCACCGCAGGCGGCGTGCACAAATGGAGCGGGGTGTCGTTCGCAGCACCTCCCAACAAACCCGATTGGAGCGCCTGCACCGTCACGTGGCGCCCGCCCGATGGATCCGGCGACGTCGGTTGCACGTCGTGTAACGGCGGCACCAGCGCGCTGCAGTTCACGAGTGGTGCGTGGAGCTTCGGCCCCGCAACCGCCGTGCCCGCGGGGATGTACATCCATGCGGGCAGCATGACCCTCGGCGCCAACAGCGGCGCCACCCCCACCAACGATGCCACGCCCGGCCAGTGGCCACTGGCGACGCTCGCGGTGCAGGGCAACTTGAACGTGCAAGGCGCTGCGTTTGTGGGTGTCGGCACCTCGGCACCGCTGGCACCGACAGCGCGCAACCCGACGCGGGGGCTGGTGCGCTGGCCATCGGTGATGGTGGGCGGATCGCTCACCACCAACGCCAACCTGACCGTGGGTGGCAGCTTGTACGTGCGCGGCAACATCGCCACCAGCGGCAACACCGTGGTGGTTTATGGCCAGGCCGTCGCTGGCGGCAACGTCAACATCGGCCCTGGCGACACGTTCGCGGTGCGCCACGACGACGCGTTTGCGACGGGCACGCAAGAACGCATCCTGGCGCTGCCGACCGCGTCAAAGACCGTTCGCTAGCAACCGCAATCGCGAGCTGTACGGGCTTGTGGTGCTTGCGTTAGCTTGCCCCGGTGGCCGACGTCGAGCACTTTGGACCTTACGTCTTGGAGCAGTTCCTCGCGGCCGGCGGGATGGCCGAGGTGTTTTTGGCGCGCCGCAGCGACGGCACCCCGCCCGGTCGTTTCGCCATCAAACGCATGCTCGCGGAGATGATGAAGACGCCTGAGTACGCCACCATGTTTAAAGACGAAGCGGCACTGGCCGCGCGCCTGCAGCACCCAAACATCGTGCACGTGTTCGACTTCGGCGAGATCGCAGGCCGCATGTTCATGGCGATGGAGTTTGTCGACGGCTTGGACGTCGGCACGCTGCAGCGCACACTGCGCACGAAACACGAGTTGCTGTCGGTGGCAAACGCGCTGAAGATCGGCGTCGAGCTGTGCAGCGGTCTGTACTACGCGCATACCTTGCCCGACGATCGCGGTCGACCGCTGCGGCTCATCCACCGCGACATCAGCCCGCAAAACATCATGTTGTCGTTGCGTGGCGAGGTCAAAATCACCGACTTCGGCATCGCTAAAGCGACCGGACGCGAGACCAAGACCGCCACCGGCATGATCAAAGGAAAAGTGCAGTACATGGCGCCCGAGCAAGCGCTCGGTCAGCAAATCGATCAGCGCGTCGACCAGTTCGCGGCCGGCATCGTGCTGTGGGAGCTGTTGGTCGGGCAACGTTTGTTCGCGGAAAAAAGCGACCTGCTCACCTTTGAAAAAATCATCCGTCAAGCGACGCCCAAACCGAGTTCGATGCGCAGCGCGGTGCCGCCCTTCGTTGACGAGGTGGTGTTGCGCGCGCTCGCGAAAAATCCCGGCGAGCGTTTCCACGACATGAACGCCTTCGGCGTGGCGCTCGCGCAGTGCTCGGCGAAGTTGGGCGGCGGAGCGAGCGCGGATCTCGCGCCGGTGATTCAGTACGTGATGCAACCCACGGCGCGCGCCCCTGCGCTCGCGGTCGCGTCGCGTGCGCCGCTGACGACGTCTCCACCCGAGCGAGCGCTGCTGCCTACCGTCGTCACGCCGCACAAAGATGCGACGCCGGCACAGGTGGCGGCCGCACTGTCGTTGGCCGATCGCGGCACGCCTAGAGGTGCGCGCGCGGCTTCGTTACCAAGCGCCTCGCTGCCAAGCGCCGCGCTGCCAAGCGCCGCGCTGCCAAGCGCCGCGTTTGATGCCACCGTCGCGGTGCTACCGCCGCGATCGTCCTCGTCGTCGTCACCGGCGCTGTCGTCGTCGGGATTGACGCTCGGCACGCAGGCCGGCGCGCGGGCACCCATCGGCATCGAGCCGCAATCACGCGCCGCCAGCAGCACCCACATCGTCGCCGCCAGCGCGCCCAAAGGCACCCCGATAGCGCTCATGATCGCTGCTGCGTTGGTCGGCGTCGTTGTCGGCGTCGTGGGCGCCAAAGCGACCGCACCCCCCAAGGCGCGCGACATCGGATGTGGCGTGCCGTCGACCAACGCCGCGCGCATCGACCAAGCCTACGCGCTGCTCGGCACCGCAAACGCGTTGCTTGAAGCGAGCGATTTGGTGGGCGCACAGGCCAAAGCGGGTGAGGCGAACGCCGTGTCCGCGTCTGCACGCGGCCACTTTATTTTGATGCTCGCAAAACAGCGCGGGCACGAGGCGGCGGGGACCGTGGCCCACATGCGATGCGTGCTCGAACTGGGCGCGGGTGGCGACGACGCAGCGCGTGTCGAGCGCATGGTGCTCGCCCCCTGAGCGCTTCGATCTCAGCAGCTGAAGAGTCACACCAACAGGTGCACGGTTTCTTCGCGCTCGATCGCGTGGTCGAGGTCGTCGGCTTCTGCCTTTTTGAGCAAGTGCAAGATATGCGGACCGAGCAAGTCGATCGCGGTCGACGAAAACGTCTCGGTGCCGAAGCGGTTCACGACGGCGGTTTGCGCGCGCAGGATTTCTTTGTCTTGCTTGAGGATATGAAAAGCGAACGGCATCGCGAAAAACGCCAACAGCTTGGCGGGCAGACGCGTGCGCACGGTGAGTGCTGAGTGCATCACCGTGCTGGTTTCATCGACGGGCGTGCACATGGTCGTCGTGACGATGTGGTTTTCTTTGCCGAGGCGGTATTCGACCTGCGCGATACTCGGCAACAAGAACCGATCCCAATGCTCGACGGTCGCGCCCGCTGGCCCCGATGACGGCGACAAGATGCGCGCGGCGATCCCCGGTGGACGCGGCTCGCCGACGAACTCGGCTTCGCACCCACCACGGCTGCGCTTGACGTGCGCGACGATGGCGTGGCGCTTTTCCTCGGCGCGAAATAAGCCACCGTGCAGGAAACTCGTATGCGGTACGTCGAGGATGTTTTCGAGGGTCGAGTGCAGCGTGGCGTCGACGCGAATCTCTTGGTGCACGGTCAGGTAGCCAGGTGCGTCGACGTAGGGCAGCTGGTAGGGCGCCGTGTTGGGCGCGCGGGCAGGATTCATCCACACCCACACGTAGCCGCCGACCTCCCGACACACAAACGCTGTAACGTTGCGCCCGGGCAGTGCGAGCACGTCGTCGTCGAGGATCGGCAGCCCGGGGACAGCTTTGAGCTGCCCGGCACCGTCGAAGCGCCAGCCATGGTAGCGACACTGCAGCTCGCCGTCTTTCACCCGTCCGGCGCTGAGCGGCACGTTTCGGTGCGGGCACCGGTCGAGCACGGCACATGGTTGTCCCGCGGCGTTTCGAAATACCGCAACGTCGACGCCGAGCACCCTGCGCGCAACAGGCAGCGCGCGTGAAAGATCGGTGCTTTGGCACGCGACGTACCAGGCGTTGACGACGCGAACGAGGTTTTTTCGACCAGGCGCGCCGCTAGCAACCTGTCGCCCGAGGACCACGTCGGTGCCGGCGGGCGCAGTGACGGGCTGTGGCGGGTCGATGTTGCGTCGGTCCATTGGGCCTTTCATTAACCAAGGTCAAGCATGGCGATTTCGTCGCGCAGCCGCAGCAAGACACCTTGCAATTGCTGCAGCAGACGCATGTGCTCGTCGCCACCGTCCACTTTGTGTTTGCCGTAAAACGCAGTGGCTTGGGTGAGGCCCCACATGAACGGCTCGAGCGCGCGCACTAAACCCGCCAGCTGGCGTGAGCGTGCCAGCAGCACGTCAAATTCATCCGAACCGGTCGCAGCACCCCCTGAGCGCGCGTGTTCGGTGGCGTAGACGTCGAGCCGTCGTTGCAGGTCATCCACGGTGGCAGCGCGGCGCGTCATGGTGTCGAGGTCGATGCGCAGTTGCTCGAGCTGCGCCTGCTGCACGACGTGTTCTTTGACCACTTGCTCCGCCCACAGCTTGAGCGGCTCAGCATCTGCGCGCAGTGCAGCTTCGCCTTTGCTGACGACGTCGAGTGCGCGCTGCATCTCTTCGCCGCGCATGATCGCCTCTTGCAAGTCGAGCCGTGCAGTGGTCGCGTCGGTGCGTGCGCTTGCCACCTCCGCGCGCGTTTTGTCGAGGTCCGCACGCACTGCCGCCACCGCGTCGCTGCTCGCCGCGCGTGCGTCGGTCTGCGCGCTAAACTGCTGCTCGCGCTGTTGTTGCGCAGCGATCGCCGCGTCGCGCTCATCGCGGGTGGCGCTGAGTTCCTCTGTGAGCTGCTGCAAGCTCATCTGCAGCTGTTGCGCAGCGCCTTCGCTGAGTCCTTTGGCGTCTTGCGCGGCGTGCAGCTCGCTCGCGAGGTTGTCGGCGAGCTGCCGTATCGACGTCAACTCCGCTTCAAACTGGTTGAGCTGAAGCTGCGCCGCTTCTGCGTGTTGTTGCGCTGAGCTCGCGTGCAAGCGGTGTTGTGCGTCGACGGCGGAGCGCTGGGCAGCGTCGTTGACGATGGCGTCGCGCTCGTCGACGACCAACTCGAGCTCGCCTTGCACGGCGGCAAGCTTGGCCTCAGCGGTGGTCGCCCGGTCTCGCAACAACTCCACCTCGTCGTCCGGCACGCCGTGGCCTTCGTCGGACAACGCCATGACGTCGGCGACCTGCGCCATCGCGCTGCGGCGCGCCGCCTCGACCTCGGCCAGCAACGCTGCGCGCTGTTGCTGCATGTCCGCGGCGTGGACTTGCGCCTGGCGCAGCTCTTGGCGGGCGCGGCTCAGCTCATCTGCGAG
>JAYTVG010000132.1:0-2400 GCA_043744135.1 Deltaproteobacteria bacterium
CGCCAATATGTACGGCGACATCGCCGAGGTCTACGCCGCCGCGGGATCGTTTGATGACGCTGTTGGTGAGTACCGTCGCGCGTTGTCGCTGCGCCCGACGTTTTTGGACATCCGTTTGCGCTTGGCGCAGGCGCTCACGGATGCGCGCAAGCCGCTCGAAGCGCTCAAGGAAATCCGCGCAGTGCTGGCGCAAAACCCCGAGTATATGCCCGCTCACCTGCTGCTTGGGTTGACGCAGTTCGCCGCGGGCGATCACGCGGGCTCGATGTTGACGTTTGAGGCCCTGCTGCAAACGCACCCCGACCACCCTCGCGCGCGCCTGTATCTGCGCATGATCCAAGAACACCAGTCGCGCCCGAAGTAACGTCGCTAGGGTTTGGGTTGCACGACAACCAGCGCACCATCGACATCGACACCGTCGTCGACCGCCACCAACACTTCGGTCACCGTCCCCGCCGTCGTCGCTTTTGCGATCGGCGTCGTGGTGGTGCGCTTGAGGCGCGCGATCTCTTTGTCGGTCGCCACGAGCTCGCGCTTGGCCGTCGCGTTGCCGGCGGCAGCAGCGGTCGCAAAATCCCGGCGCTCGACCATCAACGACTGCAGCTTGCGCGGCGAAACGTGAGTGGGCCGCAGGGCCACGAGCGGCGTGCCCACACTGACGGTTTGACCGACGCGGACGAGCACCTGGCTGACCACGCCCGCCGTCTTGCTGCGTTGCATCACAGTCGACGACGTCGGCACCGCGACAGCTGCGTCCGCGTCAACGCTGGCTGACGCAACCACTGGCACTAAAGCGGCGACGACGGCTGGCACGACCACGGTTGGCGCGACGACGGCTGGCGCGACGACCGCCGGAGGCACGACCACGGTCGGCGCGACCACGGCTGGTGGCACGACGACGGTCGGCGCGACGACGGCTGGTGCGACGACCGGTGACGCGACGACGGCTGGTGCGATCTGCGGTCGTGCTGCGCTCGGCGCCGCGCGCGTTGACGCCGCAAGGCCGCCAGCGCGCACGAACACGACAGCGGCGCCCGCAACCAACCCAACGGCAAGCAACGCCAACAACCAGCCGCTGCGCGCGGCGCGTGGCGTGTGCTCGCGGGTGACGTCGAGCGGTGGCGGCTCGTGGGTGCGCGGTTTTGGGATCGACGGTGGAAAAATATACGACGACGTCTCCCCAGCCGCACGAAACGGCGCCGACGCAAACGTCGGTCGCACGTCGTGGTACGAGCCCGTTTGGGCCGTGTCACGCGCGGGCGCAGGTCGCTCGACCTCCGCCTCGACAGACAACGCTTGTGAAAACAGCGCCGTGTTTTGCGTGTTGATGTCGGTGGCGATGACCGCGCGTTGCTTGAGCGGCGCCACCAGCGTGGGCGATGCCCACACGAAGCGGATGAACTCGTCGACCACCTCGATGACGTCGCCATCGTTGAGCGCAATGCTGGCGTGCGCGCTACCGTTGACGATGGTGCCGTTGCGGCTGCCCAGGTCCTCGACGACGTATTGCTCGCCGTTCCAGGCGATCGTGCAGTGCCGCCGCGACACGCCTTCGCTGCCCTTTAAGCACAGCTCGCATTTGGACGAGCGGCCGATGTTGACGTCGGCGCCGCTAAGTTTGACGATCTTGCCCGCGTAGCGCCCACGCTCGACCACCAACTTACCGGCGGCAGCGGCTCGGTCAGCGCGCGCCGTCGCGGTGTTGTCACTCACCACAGGTGGCACCGCCGCGCGGCGCTTCTTTGAGGGCATGTCGCTTGAAATCATGGGGCCGCCAACCATGGGATGCAACGTAGCGCCCGCAAGCACTTCTGCCATCCCCCATCGCTGCTGACCCCCCGAAAGTCAGCGGGACGTCAGCTGCGCAGGTATTCGCGGTCGATCAGCGACTTTACGACTTGTGCGGTGCGCAGATCGGGAAACGGGCTGTGGTCTAAGATCGCCTGAAAAAAGCCATCGTTGAGGGCGATCTGCAAGACCTCGAGCTCGTCGCGCTGCAGTGTCGACAACAACGGCCTCAGTGGCTTTGGCAACTTCAGCATGTCCTCAAGCTCAGGGAGATCGGGCTTGAGGGCGTTGTAGTCATTGAGCTGGCGCACGGCGTCGGCGACGAGTTGGTCCGTCGCCTCCTCGAGCTCGAGCATGAACTCCTCTTGAGACGCCTCGCCCAGCGTGTAGTCGCCGGTTTCAAACGCACACATGCGAAACAATGCTTTGAGCGGGCCCAGCTCGTCGTTGTCGTTTAACACCGCGTAGTAGATGCGGCCCTGGCGGAAGTAGATGCGGCCAGCGTCGCTCTCGCCGTTGACTGCGAGCACGCCCGACTTCTTTTTTGACGACACGAGCGTCAACACGTCGGGCAGGGGGATGTCTTTGATCTGCCCTTCCGTGACGTCTTCG
>JAYTVG010000133.1:0-2394 GCA_043744135.1 Deltaproteobacteria bacterium
CCATCGCAAAGGCCGCGCAGCAGATCTTGGCGGCACGCGACATCCGCGGCTTTTTGACGACGCTCACGGCCGCCGGCTCGCCGGTGCGTTATGTTTGCACAGACGTCACCGAGGCTGCCGCGGTCGCGCGCGCCATCGACAGCGTGCGCGGTGAATTCGGCGCTGTCACGGGCATCGTCCACGGCGCTGGCGTGCTGGCGGACAAGCGCATCGCGGACAAAACGGCCGAGCAAGTCGATCGGGTTATGGACACCAAGGTGCTCGGCCTGTTGGCGCTACTCGACGCCGTGCGCAGCGACAGCGTCGACACCGTCTGCCTGTTTTCGTCCGTCGCGGGCCGCTTTGGCAACGTCGGTCAAGTCGACTACGCAATGGCCAACGAGGCGCTCAGCGCGCTCGGTCGCATGCTGAAACGTCGACTGCCAAGCGCCACCATCAAATCGATGATGTGGGGTCCGTGGGAGGGCGGCATGGTCACGCCCGAGCTCAAAAAACAGTTTGAGGCGCGCGGCATCGCGGTGCTTACCCATGCAGATGGTGCGCGACACTTCGTCGATGAACTACGCGTCGACACTTCTGCGCATGTCGAAGTGGTCTACGGAGGCGCACTTTCGGGTGTTCGAGCGGCGGACAACTCCCCCAAACACTCCAGCTTCGAGCTCAGCGCGCTCAGCTACCCCATGGCTGCCGATCATGCGCTGCAAGGCGTGGCGGTGTTGCCGACTGCGCTAGCGCTCGAGTTGATGGCGCGCGCACATGGCAGCTGTCGCACCGTTACAAACCTTCAAGTGCAGCGCGGCGTGCGCCTGGCAGCGGCGGGCGTCCACCGTGTCGACGTGATGGTGGGCGTCGGTGGTGAGTGCACGCTCACGCACCAAAACGCCAGGACCGGCAGTGGCCCGGCGCCGCCGGCAAATTTTCGCGCGTGCGTCACCGACGTCAAGCAGGTCGCGCTGCGGCGTGCAGCACCGGCGGGCGAAGCGTTTTCGTACACCGCGGCGAGCACCTATGGCGTTCGACTGTTTCACGGGCCCCGCTTCTTCGCCGTCGCGGATATCGTCACCTGCGGCCCGCGCGGCATGGTCGCGCAGGTGACGGGTGTGGTGGCCGCCGCGTGGCCGCACATCGCCCAGGCCCCCTACGTGACCGACGTGCTCGCGATCGACGGCGCCCTGCAGTGCGCGTTGTTGTGGGCGCGACAACACACGGGTGGAGCGTATCTGCCGACGTCAATCGCGAGCGTCCAGATCCACGCTGAGCCGTCGCGTGGCGAGTACCGCTGCATGCTGTGGGCACGGGATGAAAGCGACACTTCTGTAACTGTGGACATTCAGCTCATCGATGCGGGCGGTGCCGTCGCGTACAGCCTGGAGGGCGTGTGCGTGCACCGGCTCGCGGACGACAACGCGTTTGCGCCGGCGCCGGACGCGCGGGCCACCGCGTGACGTCGCCCGGCACGCTCATGTTTGCACCATTGGCCATCGTCGGTCGCGCGTGCCTCGTCCCCGGGGCCGATACGCCCGCGGCGCTGTGGCAGCTCGTCGTCAACAAGCGCTGCGCGGTCACCACGGTGCCTGGTGGGCGCTTTCGCGTCGACAGCGCCGAGGTCATGGGCAGCGTGTCGTCGTGCGTGGATCAAACCTACAGCACGCACGGCGGCTACGTCGACACCCCGGCAATCGATGTTGACGGGCTCGTCGCAGACAGCTCGTCGCTTCACCAGCTCGATGCGCTGTTTTATTGGCTGTGCCATGTCGGACGCGCGGCGCTGCGCGATGCAGGCTTCGATACGCCGCTGCGGGGGGTGCGCGCAGGCGCTGTGGTCGGAAACCTTTCATTTCCGACACCCACGATGAGTGCTTGGGGCGAGCGCGATGCACTGCTCAACGCCTTGGGGCGCGCGCACATCGACCTGCCGGCCGCGCTCAAAGACCCCATCGACGCGCGCAACCGCTTCATGTCCGGGCTGCCCGCCCACGTGATGGCGCGCGCGCTCGGCTTGTCGACGGGCGCTTTCGCGCTCGACGCGGCCTGCGCGTCATCGCTGTACGCGCTGCACCTAGCTGCACGCAAGCTGCATGCGCGCGAAGCGGATGTGATGCTCGCAGGCGCCGTGAACCGCGCGGACAGCTTGTTTTTGCATGTCGGTTTTTCGGCGTTGCGTGCGCTGTCACCGTCTGGCGTCTCGCGCCCGTTTGATCTGCGCGCCGACGGGCTCATCCCCGCTGAAGGTTGCGCGCTGGTGGCGTTGATGCGGCTCGACGACGCCATCGCTCAACGCAAGCACATTCACGGTGTGGTGCGCGGTGTCGGCTTGTCCAACGACGGGCGCTCAAAAAATCTATTGGCACCGTCAAGCTTGGGGCAAGTCAGCGCTTTGAAGCGGGCGTGGGA
>JAYTVG010000134.1:0-2393 GCA_043744135.1 Deltaproteobacteria bacterium
TCCGACGGTGACGAGGACATCCGCCACGACGGCGACTTGGATCCCGACGAGTCCGACCCCACCGACCCCAACAGCACACCCGACGGCGGCGGCTTGCCCGACCTCGACAACCCCAACGACACACCGAGGCCCTACGACGCACCCGCCGATCCCGGCTGCGGTTGCGCACAGCGCGAGCCGAGCGCCGTGCTCGGTTGGGCGATGATGCTCGTGGGGGCGCGGGTGCTGCGTCGTCGCACGCGTTCATGAAGCACGCAGCAGCAGTGGTGGTGCGCCTGCCCGATGGCCGCGTGCTCGTTGGGACACGCACCCAGCGCGCACGCTCGTGGCCGGGCACCATGGCGTTTCCTGGCGGCGGCAGCGAGCCCAGCGACGAGGCGCTGCCGGTGTTGTCGCGCGCGGTCGACTCACCCGCTGTCGATCGTGCAACCGTGTTGCGTGAGCTCGGCGAGGAGACCGGCTATTGGCGGTTGTGTCGCAGCGACGGCAGCGTTGACAGTGCTGCCAACCAGCGCGCGATGCACGCGCTGCGCACCACGCCGCTGGCAGAGGTGTTAGCGGCGAGCGACTTGGTGCTCGACGATCGTGACCTGCTGCCACTCGTGTCATGGCGCACGTGGGGTCATAGCTTCGCAGTCCGGCAGTTCTTGTTGCCGTTGGCGCTGGAGCCAGCATTTGACGTCGACACCGCGGAGCTCGCGCAGCTGTGTTTTGTCCAGCCGCGCAAGCTGCTTGAGGGTTGGGCCAGCGGCCGTGTCTTTTTGATCGCGCCAATCTTGCGCGTGTTGCGCGAGCTCGCGGCCGCCAGCGGCCTCGACGACGCGGTGCAGCGCTTGCGTGTGGAGCCGACCGATCGCGAGCGCGCGCGCATGGAGCTCGTGCAAGGGGCTGTGATGCTGCAGGCGCGCACGCCGACGCTGCCGCCCGCCACCCACACCAACAGCCCGCTGCTGGGTTTTGAGCGCGCGCTGTTGGTGGATCCTGCGACGCCGTATCCGCAAGAGCACGAGCGCTTCGATCGCTGGCTGTTCGATGTGCTGGGTGCAAGCGATCGTGTCGAGGCGATCTTCCTCACCCACCACCACGTCGATCACGTCGGCGACGTCGAGCGTTTGCGCAAGCGCCTTGGCGTCCCAGTGTGGGCGCACGCGCTCACCGCCGCACGCATGGACATTCGCATCGATCGCTTAATCAACGACGGTGAACGCATCGAGCTGCCCGGCCTCACGCTGCAAGCGCTGCACACGCCCGGCCACGCGCACGGGCATCTTTGTTTGTGGGACGCGCAGCGCCACATGCTGGTGGCGGGCGACATGGTGGCGGGCATCGGCTCGATCCTCATCGACCCCGACGACGGCCATATGGGCACGTACCTGGCGTCGCTAGAGCGTTTGATTGCGCTCCAGCCGCGCGCCATCATCCCAAGTCACGGGTATCTCCTCGCCGACGGTGCCGAGCGCTTGCGCATGCAGGTCGCTCACCGAGAAAAGCGCCAGGCGATGGTGGTGGCGGCGCTGACGTCGACGCCGCAAACGGTGCGTGCGCTCGTGCCCTTGGTGTACGCCGACACACCTGCCGCGTTGTGGCCGCTGGCGGAGCGCGCGCTGGTCGCCGCGTTGACGTTGTGTTTGGAGCGCGGCCAAGCCCGCGGTGTGGACACGCGCTTTGTCAGCACCGTTGGCACGGGATCTGCTTAGGGTAAGAATGCGGATCGGCGACGCACGCTTGATTTGCACCTTTACGAATGGTCACGCGTTTGTGTCTGTTGGATGGACACCATGTGTGTTGACGAAGTCGTTGTCGATCTCTTTTGCGAACCTGAGGCTCCCATGCCGACCACCCCACCCGCCACCGTCGTTACCCCGCTCGCAGGGGCGCTGTTGTGGCACGAGATTTTGGCGACGCTGGCAGCTGCGATGGATGGGGTGCAGCGCAAGCGCGCACTGCCCAAGCGCCGTGGGCGTCTGCACCGCGTCTGAGCCACGCGTCTGGGCCGCGCGCTAGGCCGCATCTAAACTGCGCGTCGGGGACTTCCGGCGCTGCGACGCCAACACCGCAGCCGCAAGGTACGTGTCGCACCCCTGCACTGTGCTCGAACGCGCCGTGGCAAGCGCGCTGTTGCTTGTGGTGTGAGCCCCGCCACGCGCCGTGCGCGCGTGCTTTGCATCGCGATACGTTGCGTTGTCTGTTTCACAACGAAAGAGGCAACCATGAAGTTTTATTGCTCAACTCTAGTCACTTTGGCGCTGATGACCGGATGCGGTGGCGCGCAGTTCAAGCAAGCGATTCCGCATCGCGAAAGCGTTCGGCTCAACGTACCGCAAGCGCAAGGGCAAGCGTTGTTGGCGGGTGAGGCGTCCGAAGCGTACCAGCTCACGCTCGGCATCGCGACC
>JAYTVG010000135.1:0-7832 GCA_043744135.1 Deltaproteobacteria bacterium
GCCGCGACGACGGAGGCGATGACCGGCTCGCCTAAGATGGCCCCCGCCACCACGGATGCGGGCAGGCTGCGCAGCGCGGTGTTGATGGCGGTCTGCCCAATCACCGTCGGCACCAGCGCCAACACCACGAGCGCGGGCCACGACACCGCACTGACGTCAAACGACGCGCGCGTCACCAGCGCCACCACCAACAGCGTCGCGGCGGCGCACAGGGCCACCACCGCGGAAAACGCGATGGCGTCTGTGTCTTTGCCCTGGCGCCGGGCGATCACGGGATAAAACGCCACCACCGCAGCGCCCAATAACGCCAGCGCAGCGCCGAGCAGCGGCCGCGGGATCGGTGCGCTGCCGGTGTGGGTATCAAGCGCAATCACCACCGCCCCGACGAGCGCCACCGCGATGCCGGCCCCCGCGCTTAGCGACGTGCGCTCGGACAAAAACCACCACGCGAGACCGGCGACAAACACCGGTTGCATGCACACGAGCACGGTGCTGGCGGCGACGGTGGTCATGGTCAGCGAGACAAACCACAACGCGAAGTGCAAGCCGAGCACAACACCGCACGCCATCGCGCGGCCGAGCTCCGCACCGCGAGGTAGTGGTGTGCGACGCACCACCACGATGCCGAGCAAGCACATGCCACCCAGCAGCGTACGCAACAGCGCCGCCGTCACGGGCGGCGCGTGGGTCAGGCGGATGAGCGGCGCTGCAGCACCGACCGCCGTGACGCCGACCACCAACAACGCGTACGGGTTCACCCGGGCGGCACGATGGCTGTCGGGATGATGGTCTCGCCGCCCTCACCGTCGTGCACGGCGACTAGATTGATGAGGTCGATCTGCGATGCGTCGTTGTTGGCGTACGACAGCGTATACGACGCGCTGAGACCCGGCGCGATGGTCAGCGGGAAGGTGGCGGCGGCGTCAAGCGTGAAGTCGTCGACGATGGTGGGCGCGGAGCCGTTTTCGAAATTCACCGACGCGATGGTGAGGGTGACGACGCCAGTGTTGTTGAGGGCAAACGTGGTGCTGCCCGCCCACGACTGTGTGTCGGCGGCATCGCCGCTGGCTTGGATGCAGATGGCCTCGATACCCGCTGGGCAGGCGTCGCCGCCGCTTACCGTCAGCACACCTTGGGCGCCGCCACGCACCGGCACCGTGTAGACACGCTCGCCTAAGATGTTGGAGTGAAGCGCCAGCACCGCCGTGTTGGGGATGCTGCTGGCGCCTGCCGTGGGCGCCCATGTGATGGTGACGGTGCGCTCGTCACTGCCGCCCGCGACCGCGTCGGTGGCCGACAGCAAGTAGCCGTGGCTCTCGACGGCACCGTCGTTTGTGACCTTACAGCCCAGCGTGTCTGACAGCGCCTTGTCGCCGGAGTCGCCGGAGCACACGGCGTCGCAGTCGCCGTCGTTTTGCAAGTCGACGCAGCACTCGTTGATGCCAACGTCCGAGGTGCCGACGTTTTGCACCAGCACATCGACGTTGCGGACCTCGCCCTCGGGTACCGCGCCAAACGTCACCACCTCAGGGTTCGTGATGATGCCGACGTCGGATCCGACGCCCGACAGCGGCACCTCGAGGGTATTTCCCACCAGCGCGTCGGATGCGATGCTCAGCGTCGAGGCGGTGGCACCCAGTTGAGTCGGCACGAAGCGCACGTCGACGAGCAGGGTGTTGTCGCCGTCTACAGCCTTGCCGCAATCCTCGCTGCGCCCCGGCGGGACCGTCACGGGGGCTTGCACAAGCGTGGTGCCACGCCGCAAGCTTTCAACCACGAACGCGGGGTTGCCGTCGTCGATGAACGCGCCCGCGACCGTCAACGGTGCCGTGCCGTCGTTGACCAACGTGACCGTCAAAACCGCACCCGTGCCATTGAGCTGCACGGCGCCAAACGCCAGGTCTGTGCATTGTTGTGCGTCGTTGCAGCGTACTTTTGCGACCGACGCGACACCGTCGGACACCACCGCTGATACGGTGGCGCGCAGCACCCCCTTGTTTTTGCGATCGTCGCTGTTGATCTCAACGGTGGTGGACTGCAGGGCGCCGACGACGCCACCAGCGGTGTACTCAAGCAGGATCGACTCGGTGGAGCCGAGCTTGACCAACGGTGGCGACGAACGCAGCACGAAATCGCCGTTGGTGTTTTTCAGCGCGCCGCCGCTGACGTGCAGGTCAACGTTGCCGGTGTTTTTTAGCCCCAGCGTCGCGGAGCACTTCTGCCCGATGGTGATGGGCCCGAGGTCGAGCACGGACGGAACGATGGCGCCGTTTGGATACAATGAACCCAAATCATCGCATTGGCAGGCGACCCAAGGCAGCATCGTCAGCACCATCGTCAACAGCGGCATGCGCGAGCGCACCATAAAAACCTCCTAAGGCCAGAACTTCCGGCCACGCGACACGGGGGGTGTACCAGCGGTTTTGCGCGGTCACAACGCGTGATAGCGAGCGGGGGTGCTGTGCCCATTATGCGATAGCGAGTGGCCTGATGAGATCCGCTACTGCGGGGGATGCGGCGCGCGCATGCCCGACGCGACTGCGGTTGCACACGCGGGGCGCGTGCAGGTGGAGGTCTCTGCCCCAGCGCCACCGCTGTTGCCGTCGTTTGCCCAGACAGCCTCTGGTGGCTTACAGCTGCCGGCTCTTGGGGCAGCTGCGCGCGCCACGCCTGCGTTGGCGTTGCGCAACACCCAGCGCGTCGATTTGCGCCTCATCGACATCGACGCGCACGCTCAAAAAAGTGCCGCCGAGGGGCCTTCCCCAGCGGGGACGACGGCGCAGGTGCCGGCACCGCCACCGTTGTTCATGGACGCGCCACGCTGCGAGTTGCTGCCGCCAGCGCCACCGCCGCCGATGTTGCCAAGCTCGCTGTTGGCGCCACCCGTCGACACCTTGCCGCCGGTGCCCGCGCCGGTGAGTTCGCTTGTGCGGGTAGCCCCTGGCCCCGTCGCGCCTAGCACCGATTCGGCCAGCGGCGCCCTGGCATCGAGCTCCCCCGCATCGTCAGACAGCCACACCGACGTCGCCGTCGACGTTAATCTCGCGGTGGCGCCGCCTGCGCACGCCGCGGCCGCACCGCAGGTGTCCACCGAATCCGCCCGGCTGCGCGCTGCTCCCGCCACGGCGGAAAGTTCGTCGACCCGCGCGCGCGCGGCGCAGTCTGCCGCGGTGTCCACGCTTGACGACGTGCTCGCAGTCGCTTGGGCGCGCGTGCGCGGGCGCACGGTGCTGGCGGGCGGCACGGCGATTTTATTGTGTGCCACCGTGGCGTGCGTCGTCAGCGTGCTGGGCATGGTTGCGCTCGGGCCGCTGTGGGGAGGACTTGTGGTGGTGGCGCTGCGCTTGGCGACCGGCAGGCCTATCGCCCTGGACGACTTCTTTGCCGGCATGCGCTGCTTTGTGCCGCTTGCGATCGCGGGTGTCAGCATCGCTGTGTGTACGCTGCTTGGATTGATCGTGCTCGTGGTGCCGGGCTTGTACGTAGCGCTCGTGACCATGTACGTGCCGTTTTTGATCTTGGATCGCGGCGACGACGTGTGGTCGGCGGTTCACGCCTCGCAGCGTGCGGTGCACGGCGCGTTTTTGTCGCACGTGGGTCTGGCGTGCGTGGTCGCCATCATCAACGTCGCTGCGGTCGCCAGCATCGTTGGGCCGCTGTTCACGTTGCCGTTTAGCTTTGTGGTTTTGGCGGTCGCGTATGGACGCGTGCTCGGCTATGCGCATGGCGTGGAAAAGTACTCATGAGACGCGCCAAGATCATTTGCACCCTCGGGCCCGCCAGCGAATCGCCCGAAGCGATCGAGGGGCTGATCCGCGCCGGCATGGATGTGGCGCGGTTGAACTTCAGCCACGGCGATCACGACTTTCACCGCACGCTTGTCAACCGCATCCGCGCGGCAGCGTCGAAGGTGGGCAAGCCCGTCGCTATTTTGCAGGATTTGCAGGGCCCAAAGATCCGCGCTCAAAAGATGGAGGGCGGTGCGGTGTTTTTGCAAGAAGGCGCGCGCACCACCGTCACCATCGACGACTGCCTGGGCACCGCGGAGCGCTTTTCCACGTCGTACCAAGCGCTACCTAAAGACGTCGGGCCGGGCGAGCTCATCTTGCTCGACGACGGCAACATGACGCTCAAGGTGCTTGAGCGCGGCGAGCGTGACGTCTTGTGCGAGGTCATCTACGGCGGCCTGCTCAAGGACAAAAAAGGCATTAACTTACCAAACACGAAAGTGTCCGCGCCATCGCTGACAGAAAAGGACATCCGCGACGCGCATTTCGGCGCCGAGGTGGGCGTCGACGCCGTCGCGCTGAGCTTCGTGCGCACGCGAAACGATATCCGCATGCTGCGGCGTGAGTTGGCGCAAACCAAGAGCCGCCCGCTCATCATCGCCAAGCTTGAAAAACCCCAGGCCATCGATCAGCTTGAGGGGATCTTGGAAGAAAGCGACGGCGTGATGGTGGCGCGCGGCGACTTGGGCGTCGAGATGCCGACCGAGAAAGTCCCGACGCTACAAAAGATGATCGTGTCGCAGGCCAACCGTCGAGGCAAGCTTGTCATCGTCGCCACGCAAATGCTCGAAAGCATGATCACAAACCCGCGACCCACGCGCGCCGAGGCCAGCGACGTCGCGAACGCCGTTTTGGACGGTGCCGACGCGGTGATGTTGTCCGCCGAGACCGCATCAGGCAAACACCCGATCCGCGTCGTCGAGACCATGGTGCGCATCGTCGAGGAAGCTGAAAACAGTCCCAACGCGCACTACGTGAAGATGGCGTTTTTGGCCGCGCAAGAGGCGCAAGACTTTCAAAACGCCGTATCGCAAGCCGCCGTGCGCGCCAGCGACGAGCTCGCAGCCGAGGCCATCGTCGTGTACTCGACATCAGGCAACACTGCGCGCTTGGTGTCAGATTACCGACCGCGCGTGCCTATCTTAGCGCTCGTGCCGTCTGCGGTTGAGCAGCGGCGCTTGGCGTTTACCTGGGGCGTGCTCGCCGATGCCGTCGACGCGGTGCAAACCAGCGATCAGCTCTTGGAACTCATCGACCAGCGCTTGGGCCTGCGTAAGCTGGCACAGCCCGGTGACACCGTTGCGGTGCTGTTTAAGCAACCGCTGCAATCAAGTCAGCGCACGAATACCTTGCTGCTTCATGTCGTCGGTTCACGAAGAACCATGCCGCCGAGCGAGTGACGGCGGATTTCAGCGGCGAATTCATCGACCTTGGGAGATGAACAATGAAATTCTCGAATGATGGTGTTGTGCGGTTTGACGTAGCAGTGTCTTAGGCGCTTTTGCTGTGGAGAATGGTCATGATCAAGTTGCTTGCCCTCGCCGTTGTTTTGGCACTTTCTCCAGCTGTGTCGTCGCGGGCCGCGGCCGCGGAGCTGAAGATCGGCGTCGTGGATTTCCAGCGCGCCATGCGTGAGGTGGATGAAGGTGCTGCGGCTCAGCGCGCGCTCAAAAAGGAGTTCGAGGAGAAGCAAAAATCCCTCGACGACAAGCAAAACGAGCTCAAGAGCCTCAAAGAGGAACTCGATAGCCGCGGCGGCATGATGAAGCCCGAGGTCAAGCAGGCCAAGGTCGAAGAGCTGCAAAAAAAGCTCATGGAGACGCAGCAGTTGTACATGCAGCTGCAACAGGAGCTCAGCAAGCGCGAGGCTGACGCGGCTGGCGAGATCCTCAAAAAAATGGGCGTCATCGTGCAGACGCTCGGCGCGGAGCAGGCGTTCACGCTCATCGTTGACCGCAGCGCCGTGCTGTACACCAAAGAGGCGCTCGACCTCACAAACGAACTGATCCGCCGCTACAACGAGGCGTACGGCAAAAAGAAGCCGAAGTAGCAGCCGGTGAAAGTGGCGGCGCTCGCGCACGCCATCGGCGCGCGTTTGTTGGGCGACGGCGATCTCGACGTCGTCGCGGTGCGCCACGTGCAAGAAGCGAACGCCGGCGACCTGGCGTGGGTCGGCTCCGCCAGCGAGCGGCGCTGGGCCGTCACCACGCGCGCTGGCGCCATCTTGGTCGAGGAAGACTTCGCAGCCGAGCATGCTCACAACATGCCTTGTGCGGTGTTGTGCGCGTCGCCAGCGTCGACGGCGCTGGTGTTGGCGGTGCGCGCCCTGCACCCCCCGCTACCGCGCAGCCCTGACGTTCACCCGAGCGCCGTCGTGCACACAGACGCCACCCTCGGCGTCGGCGTGAGCATCGGCCCCCACGCCGTCGTGTTGCGCGCGGTGCTTGGCAGGGGGGCGTCGATCGGCGCGCTCGCGTTTATCGGCGATGGCTGTCGCCTCGGTGATGACGTGGTCGTTGGTGTGGGTGCGGTGCTGTTGCCTGGCAGCCGCGTCGGTGCACGCAGCACCATCGGGCCGGGGACGGTGGTGGGTGACGACGGCTTCGTGTTTAGTCCGCGCGGGGCCGACAACGACGCGCTGCCTCACCTGGCACACGTGGACATCGGTGCCGACGTCGACATCGGCGCAAACAGCTGCGTCGACCGCGGCGCGCTTCGCGACACCCGCATTGGTGATGGCGCGCGCATCGACAACCTCGTGCAGCTCGGCCACGACGTGCAAGTCGGCAAGCACGCGGTGGTGGTCGCGCAGGTGGGGGTCGCCGGCGACGCCACGTTAGGTGACGGCGTCGTGCTCGGCGGCCAGGCGGGGGTGCAAGAGCACACGCATATCGGGCGCGGCGCGCGCGTTTCAGGCAAGGCAGGCGTGACCAAAAATGTCGCCGACCACGCTGTTGTCTCGGGCTTTCCCGCCATGCCGCACGCCGATTGGTTGCATGCCATGGCTCATGTGAGGCGCTTGCGCACGCTGGAGCAGCGCATTGGCGCACTGGAACGCGCGCTCGCACAAGCGGGTGTGGTCGGCCCACCTTTACGTGCCGACAAAGACGAAGCATGACGCGCAGCATGACTGATCCTAGCGACACCGCCGAGATGCCTGCCCTGCCCGCCGACGTGCTCGCCGCTGCTGATGCCAACCTGTACACGACGCTCAAATACGCAGACATCATCAAACGCCTACCGCACCGCTATCCATTTTTGCTGATCGATCGCGTCACCTTCGTCGACCCCGGCAAACGCGTGAAGGCGTACAAAAACGTCTCCGCCAATGAGCAGTTCTTTCAGGGCCACTTCCCAGGCATGCCGGTGATGCCCGGTGTGCTGCAGATCGAAGCGCTGGCGCAGACCGCGGGCGTGCTGTCGATGACGGTGCCGGGGGTCAGCCCGCTTACACACGTCGGCTATCTCATGAGCCTCGACGACGTGAAGTTTCGCCGTTTGGTCGAGCCCGGCGATCGCTTGGACCTCGAAGTCGAGGTCACGCAAATGAAGCGCAGCATCGTCAAAGTGCGCGCCCGTGCCACCGTCGACGGCGAGCGCGCTTGCGAGGCCACCATCACCGCCGCCATCCGCGAGCTGCCGCGCGCGGCGTGATCTACACCGCGTTTGATGTGAGCCGCGACACCTCGGCTCATCTCCCGCGGGCGCAACGTTGCATCGTCAGCGCCGTGCGAATCAAGCAGCGCGGTGACGCGTTGTGAGAGACTGAAACCAACGCGGCCGTCAGCCGTTGTTGTGTTTGGGAGGATCTCGCATGCTCTACGCTTTGTTGATGGCCGCGCTCGCGCCGCTTCAGGCCCCTGCTGCGGCGGACGCGGAGATGTACCGCGCGCCGCCGAGCGTCGTCACACCGATGGTGACGCGGCAAAACTGGATGGTGCCGCAGGGCACGGAGAGCATCGAGTTTGGCGAGGTGCGCTTAGACGTCGAGCCTTCGGTGCGCATGCTGCGCGGCGCCCACGTCGTGCGCGTCAGGCTCTCGCT
>JAYTVG010000136.1:0-7830 GCA_043744135.1 Deltaproteobacteria bacterium
GCCGTGATGACGACGCTCCCTTGTGTGGGTTCGATGAGCACGACCGCAGCCGGGCGCGCGTTGTCGTTGGTGACGCGCACCAGCCGCAGCGCCGTGTTCGGCGACGCCACGCCGTCACTCTCGACCACGCGCGCGCGCCACTGGTACAAGCCGGTGCCGAGCGCGACCGTGAAATGGGCTTGCGCATCCACCGCGCCGTCATCGCCATCAGCGACGTGCGTTCGAACCGTGACGACAGCGCCGAGTTCATCGAGCACTTCCAACGTCGCCGTGACGTCCCCGCCCTCAGGATCTGTGGTCATCCCAACGACGAACGCGACCTCAACGCCATTGACATTGGCGTTGGCGTCGGGCGCGAGCAGCGTCGGTGTCGCGGGCGGGTCGTCGACCGCGTCCACGGTGAACTGTGCCTCCACGAGCTCGCTTGACGCGGCGCCATCATTGGCGATGGCCCGCACGAACACCTCACCGTCGTCGAGGTTGGCGAGCGCAACTTGTACGTTCGTCGCGGGCAGCGGTCCGAAGTCGAGTCGATCGGCTACGTCAAAAAACAGTTCGCGCGCCACCTGCACGGTCATCGTCACCGGCAAGCCATCAGGATCGACGCTGTCTGCGAAACGCAGCACAACGCTGTTGGTAGCGACGGTGCTACCGAGTGCAGGGGATTGCAGCAGCGGCGCGTTCGGCGCCGCATTGGTGGTGTCGACGACAAATGACGCGGGACCTGCAACATCACCGACGAGGCCACGCGCATCGCGGGCGCGGGCCTGCCAAAACCAGCGCGCGCCATCGGTGAGTGGCACCGGCATCGTGAAGCCGATCGAGGGCGCAACGGTTGCGTCCAGTAGCTCGCTTTCAAAAAACGCTGCCGCGTTCGGCGCTGTCTTCACCGTCACGATATATTGCACAGGCTCGTCGTCAGGATCGCGCACTTGGCCAAAGCGCAAGATCGGCGTGAGCGTTGCAACGCTGGTGTTGTCGGGGGGGGCGAGCAGCGTAGGTGCTGGCGGCGGGTCGTTGACGGCGTCAACTTTGAACGTGCGGGAGGCTAGCGGTGAAAAGCCCAATCCATCAGTGGCGCGCACTGTCCATTGGTACGTTTCGTTTTCGACGAGCGGCGCAACGACATCAAATGCGACGTCACTTTGCCCAATGCTCGTCTCGACGGACGCAGCGACAACGAAGGCTTGCGGATCGCTGAGCGGCGCGACGCGCACGCGATAGCTGACAGCATCGCCGTCAGGATCGCTTGCGATCGTGAAGCGCAGCGTCGGTGTCGGGGTATCCACGCGCGCACCGTTTGCGGGGGACAGCAAGACAACGCTGCTGGGCGCGTTGCTCACAAACGGATCCGTGCCGCCCAAAAATTCATCGAGATTGGTGAGGCCATCGCCGTCAGGATCTTCCGCGGCGTCGTTGCGCGTCTCGTCGGTGCCGACCTCAATCTCCCAGCTGTCAGCGAGGTTGTCGCTGTCATCATCGGTGAAGCTCACCACCAAAGAAAAGCCAAAGTCGAGCACACCGCCGCGGCCGTCATCAACACGCGCACGCAGCGCATGCGCTCCCACGTCGCCGTAGCCGGGTGTCCACGCGACAAGACCCGTCGCGGAAATGTCGAGGGTCGCGGGTCCTTGCAGCAAAGAAAACTCAAGCGCGTCGCCGTCTGGGTCAGTGGCGCCGAGGGTCTGCCGATAGGCAACGTCCTGCGCCGCATCGACTGGCGGTGGCGCCGTCAGTACCGGTGCGCGGTTGCGGTCGCGCACGGTGACGCGCCACTCACGCCGCGCAGTGCCTGAGATGTTTGTGGAGGCGAACCGCAACGCGTGAACGCCCGCGTCGCCAAAGCCCGGCGTCCACGTCAGCGTCGACCCGACGAATGTCGCGCCCGTCGGTATGTCTTCGGCGACGACGTCGGTAGCGCTCGCGTCTGCCGGATCGATCGCGGTGATGGTGCCGACGACGGCATCGCCTTCGTCAACGAGTGCGTCGCTGGGTACGCTGATGCTGGGCGGTAGCCCTCCGTCACCGATGACAAACGTCACGACTTCATCATCGTGAAGGGCGCCCGCGAGCACCCGAAACGCGATCTCGATCACGCCCGCTTGCGCAACCGACGGTGTGAACGAAAACACCGCACCATTGAGTGTGGCGCCGTTTGGCAGCGCGCCGCCACCGACCAACGTGGCGCTGAAGATGGCGACCGGCCCGTCGGGGTCCGTCACCGCGAGCGTGATGACACGCGTGTCACCAAACGGGATTTGCTGCGCGCCGATGAAGCCAAGCACCGGCGCGTCATCTACGGGCGTTACGATAAAGTGCACAGCTTGTTGTGCAAACGCACCCGCGGCGTCCTGCACGCGAATTGTGAAATCGACGACGCCTACTTGCGCGTCATCTGGGAGAAACGTGAACGCACCGGTCGCAGCGTCGATGGTCGCTAACGCGGGCGCCCCAAGCAGGGTGTACAACAAGGTTTCATCGGGTTGCACCCCGACATCGACATCGTCAGCGAACACGACGGTCGCAAACGCATCCCCCTCGCGCACGGTGCGGCTGATGGCGGGCGAGACGAAAAATGGTGGGTCATTGGTGTTGATGACGTTGAGCTCGAACACCAAGTCGGTGGTGGCGAGCGCAATGTCGCGCGCGCGCACCGTGATGGTGTGGACGCCGACATCGTCGTTTTGGGGTGTCCACCGCACGCTACCGCCGCTCAACGTCATCCCTGACGGAGGCGAAACGAGACTCAACGTCACAACGTCACCGACGTCGACGTCAAACGCGTTTGGCGTAAAGGCAAACGGCTCCCCCTGGGCGGTGGCGATCGGCGGTGCCGGCACGCTTGAGATCACCGGCGGGTCGTTGATGTTGGCGACCACCACGATGAAGCTCTGCAGCGCAAAGGCTGCGCTCGGGTCGGTCACGCGCAACGTGACCGCGTGCGAGCCTACGTCGTCATTGCGCGGTAGGTACTGCACCAAGCCGGTGCCGGCATTGATGCTCATCCCCGACGGCGCCGCGTCCAGGCTGAACGCCAGCACGTCACCGTCATCGTCGGTTGCACCCGCCGCGTAGCTATACGGTACATCTTCGTTAGCAGCCGTCAGTGGTTGCGTGTCAAACACCGGCGCATCATTCACCCCGCTGACAACGACGACGAACGGTTGCACGGCGACGCCACCACGACCGTCGCTCACGTTCACTTGGAGATTTTGCGAGCCGGCTTGATTGCCGCGGGGCGTCCACGACACGTTGTTGCCCGCGATCGACGCGAACGCAGGCGCCGTCGGCAGCGTGAACGTCAGCGCATCGCCGTCGGCATCCGTTGCGATGACGACGTAGCTAAACGGCACGTCCTCCGTTGCGGCGGCGGGTGCAATGCTTGTGATGAACGGCGGTCGATTGGTGTCGGTAACGGTGATGGTCGTTGAAGCGACAGCGCTGAGGCCCGCGGCAGTCGCGACAAACACCGCGACGTGCGCACCGCTTTGCGCAAACGACGGCGTAAACGTAAATATTGTGCCATCAAACGCCGCGCCGGCTGGGCCGCTTTGCATCGTGATGGTGACGACGTCACCGTCAGAGTCGACCCCAGTCACGGCAAATGACAGCGGGCTGTTTTCCTGGATGTTGGCGGTGGCGGGCGCGCTTACCGTCGGCGCGCGGTCGACGTTGGCGATGGTCAGCGTCAGCGCGCGGCTATCGGAAAGCACGCCGTCTGAGACGTTGACGGTCACGTTGCGTGCGCCGGCGTCAGTAAACGTCGGTGTCCACGCGAACACACCGCTGGTGGCGCCGAGCGACGCGCCCACCGGCAAGCCGATCATCGAATACGTCAGGGTCGGCGAGTCTACGTCGGTGGCCTGCAGTGTGAACGTGAGTGCTTGGCCTTCGGTGCCGTTGACGGTGCCAGTGGGTGTGGAGCCACCGAACACGGGCGCATCGTTGACCGCGGACACCACAAGCGTGAAGCTTTGATTGACGCTCGCGACACCGTCGCTCGCGCGCAGGACCACCGCGTGGCTGCCGACGTTTGCTTGTGTCGGCGTTGCGCTCAGCACACCGGTGGCGGGCACGAAGGTCAAAAATGCCGGCAACGTGGGCGCCGACAAGGTGGGCGTGGTGCCGTCTTCGTCGGACGCCACCGCGCTCATCGTGTAAAACACGCCCTCGGTGGCCACCGTCGTTGGTGTCGATGTGAACAACGGCGCGTCGTTGACGTTCAACACGGTCACAACGAATGTTTGATCGGTGTCGCCACCGCGCCCATCGCTCGCGCGCAGCGTGACGTTGTGCGCGCCCACGTCGGCTTGCAGGGGTCGGTTCCACGTCACCAACCCTGCGCCATTCACGCTCATGCCGTCGGGCTTCACAAGTAGCGCGTACGCCAGCGCGTCTGCGTCTGCGTCGGTGACGTTCGACGCATACGTGAAGATGGCGTCTTCGTTGGCGGTGGTCGGCGCCGCGCTGACGAACACCGGCGCGCGGTTGACGTCGACAACGGTGATCTGAACAAGTTCCGTGTCGGTGAACTCGCCGTCGCTGGCCGCAAATGTCACGAAGTACACACCAGCGTCGTCGAACGCGGCCGCGAAGCTGAACACGCCGGTGGCGCTGTTAAACGATGCGCCCGCGATGAACGGATCAGAACCCGCCAAGCCGACGGCGGCCTTTGTCGGCGTGGTGCCATCGGGATCGGTCGCGCTGATGGTGAAGCTCAGCGTGGTGCCTTCATTAAACACCCGGTCGCCGATGGCGCCAAGCGACGGCGGATCGTTGACGTTTCCCACCGAGATGATGATGGTCTCTTCGTCGAACAACGCGCCGTCGCTCACCCTAAACGTCACGGTGTGGTTGCCGATTTGTGCAGCTGTCGGCGTCCACGAAAACGCGCCGCTGCTGGCGTTGAGGGTCGCGCCTGCCGGTGCACCGGCTGCCGAAAAAGTCAGCACGGTCAGCCCCGGATCGGCATCCACTGCGCCGAGCGTAAAGCTCAAGTTGATGTTTTCGGGCGTGGCGCGGTTGCCAACGCTCGCGAGCAGCGGCGCGTCGTTGATATTCGTGACGACGACAGTGAAGCTTTGTTGGACGTTCACGGTGCCGTCGCTGACGCGCAGCACCACGCTGTGGCTGCCCACGTCAGCGTTGCCGGGGGCGCCGCTGAGTAACCCGGTGGCACCGTTAAACGTCATCCACGCCGGCAATGTCAACGCTGAGCGCGTCAGCGAGTCGCCGACATCGACGTCGGTGGCGACGAACGTGTAAGCGTACGACGCGTCTTGGTTGATGGCGGTCGCGGCGGTCGAGGTGATGACGGGCGCGTCGTTGGTGTTGGTGACCGTCAGCACGTAGCTTCGCGCTGCGGTCCGCGCGGTGTTGTCGGTGGCGATGACGCTGACGGTCTGCGCGCCGACTTGGGCGTTTATGGGCGTGAAATTGATGACGCCAGAGTTTGTGCCGATGGTCATGCCCGCGGGTGGCGACGACAAGCTAAAGGTAACGATGGCGCCCGGATCTGGATCGATTGCGACAATGGTGCGCGTGTAGGGCGCGTCTTCGGCGACAGTGTCGTTCGCCAACACGGTGATGCTCGGTGCTTCTTCAACGTTTGTGACCGTGAGCGTGAAGGTTTGATCGCTGCCGGTGTTGGCGCTGTCGCGCACGCGCACGGTGACATTGTGCACGCCGACTTGCGCATCGTCGATGACGGGCAAACTCACCACGCCGCTGCTGGCGTCTAACGTCATGCCCGGGGGTGCGCCTGACACCAAGCTAAACGTCAACACATCGGTCAGGCCTGCCGCGATATCGGCATCGGTAGCGACCAGCGTCGTGGAGAATGTCTGTCCCTCGCTACGCGCGACGTCCGCAGGATCTTGCAGCAACGGTGCGTCGTTGACGTTGGCGACCGTGATGGAAAACGAACGCGTGCTTTGCAGTCCCGCGGCATCGCGCACGCGCACGGTAACGGCGTGCGTCGACGGATTCACTTGCGCCGCAGACGGCGTCCACAGCAACGTCACGCTGGAAGGGCCCGGCGACAGCGTCATGCCCGCGCTCGACTGATCCAAGAAGTACGTGAACGACTCAGACGCACCGGGTGCCGCGAGGTCCTCGTCACTGACGTTGAGTACCGACGACAACAACACGCCCTGCGTCGCCGCCGTCGCGCTCGGCGCCCCCAGCGTCGGGGCGCCGTTGACGTTTGCAACCGTGATGTTGAAGGTGCGCGATCCCGCCAAGCTCGGCGTGCCGTTGTCGGTGGCGACGACGGTGACGGAGTTGACGCCGGTGTTGGCGTTTGGCGGTGTGCCTGCCAACAAGCAGCGTCGTGGCGCGGTGAGCGCAGTGCCGACGGTCAGCCACGCAGGCGCACCCGCGGCAAGCGTGCACGCAAAAGTTTGCGACAATCCGCTGATGTCCACGTCGGCGTCGGCGACGTTGAGCGTGGCAGTGTACGCGACGTCTTGCGTGCCGACGACGACGCTTGCGGCCGCGACGACAGGAGTATCGTTGACGTTCGCGACGTTGAAGTTGACGGTCTGCGTGACGTTGTTGACGCCGTCGGTGACGCGCAGCACCGCCGAGCGGGCACCGATGCCGTCGTCGCCGGGACGCCAATCATAGCGCGCGGAGTTGGCGGTCAAGGTTGTGACCGTCATGGCGTTTGTGCCGCTGCCAGGTGGTGCAGTGGCGACGGTGAAGGCGACAACACCCGATTCCTCGTCAACGGCGAACATCGTGTAGGCGCTCACGGCGTCTTCAGTGGCGGCCACCGGTGACGGATTTGTCGAGGTGATGAGCGGCGGGTCGTTGACGCGCGTGACTGCGATTGAAAACGCTTGGTCCACGCAGGCGCCCGCGCCGCCCGCTACCAGGTCGCCGTCGCAGGTGCGCAGCGTGACGGCTTGGGTCCCAAGCGCAGCTTGGGCGTCGGTCGGCAGCCAGCTCAAGGTCGCGCGCTTACCGTCGCCAAATGGCGTGATCGAGCCCAGCGCCATGCCTGCGGGTCCCGACACCAGCGTCAGTGTCAGCCGCGCCTCGTCGACGTCGTCATTGTCGGATACTTGCACGTCGCTGGCGTAACTCAGATCCTCCGTTGCGGTGAGCGTTGGCGTCGTGACGAACACGGGCGGCGTGTTGGTGACAACGAGCGGGAACACCACGTGGTTGTCGGTTTCGCTCAGTTCCGTCGTGAACACATCGGTGGCGTCGACAAACGCGCGCAACGTGATCGTGTTGGTGGAGTTCGCGGGCTTCAGCACCGTCAACGCGTGCGCGAAGCCGTACAACGTCGACGGCACGCCGCTCGCGTTCCACGTTTGCTGCTCGCTAAACGCGGTCGCTGCCGTCGGCGTAGTGACAAGATTGTCGTAAAATCGCACCGCTAGTGTTGACACGACGAGGCGATCCGCGCGCGCGACGATGTTCATCGTTGCGACACTTCCCTCCGTGACCGCGGGCGGCAGCACGGACAAAAGCGTCGCTGTTGCATTGTCTGCCGAGCGCACGATAAACGTCGGCACCGCGTCGGTCAGCGCGATCGGGCCAGTGAGATCGTTGCCGACGTCAGCAATCGCTTGCCCACCACCGACGATACGGAAATATACCGCGCGCGGCGTCGGCACAGCCAGCAGGAGAATCGGCGCGTGGTCGTTTGGTGCGGTCTGCAGCGTCAAAACGACGCTGGCGCCGACCGCCAACGGCGCCACCGCTGTGCTCGTGTACGGCACTGCGCCCACGGCTGGCACCGGGTACGACGTGAAACCGTTGTTGTCATACGACGGCGACACCACGAACAGCTCAATCGTTGACGCCGACGAGGTCACG
>JAYTVG010000137.1:0-2391 GCA_043744135.1 Deltaproteobacteria bacterium
TCTTCAGACGCAATGCCGCTCATGACGCGCGACAGCGACGGCAAGATGTCGATGGCCGGCCAATGGTTTCGCGCGCCCAGGTCGCGGTTTAAAATCACGTGGCCGTCCAACACACCGCGCACCTCGTCGGCGATGGGCTCTTCCATGTCGCCGCCTTGCACCAAAATCGTGTACATCGCGGTGATGCTGCCGATGTCGTTGTTGCCAGTGCGCTCCATCAATTTCGGGATGAGCGCAAACACACTCGGTGGGTAGCCCTGGCGCGCGGGGGGCTCACCGAGCGCCAAGCCGATCTCACGTTGCGCGCGCGCAAAGCGGGTCGAGCTGTCCATCATGAACAACACGTCTTTGCCTTGATCCCGAAACCACTCCGCGACCGCGGTCGCGACAAAGCAGCACTTCAAACGCACCAGGCTCGGTTGATCCGAGGTCGCGCACACCACGACGCTGCGCTTAAGACCCTCTTCACCCAGCGCATCGTGGATGAACTCGAGCACCTCGCGGCCGCGCTCACCCACCATGCACACCACGACGACCTCCGCGGAGGTTTGCCGCGCAATCTGCCCCATTAGCGTGGACTTGCCGACGCCAGAGCCCGCAAACAAACCGACGCGCTGGCCGCGCCCCACCGTCAACAGCCCGTCCCAAGCACGCACGCCAAACGAGATGATGCGGTCCACCGGCTGGCGCGTATACGGGTCTGGGCAGTCGCGCTCCACCGCCCATTCTTGCAATCCCTCGATTTGATCGAGCGACCCTAAGCCGTCGATCGGCTCGCCCGTGCCGCCCAACGTCCGCCCCAACAGACCGTAGCCGCACATAATGGAAAACGGCTTGCCCGACGGAATGACCTCGCTTTCAGGTCCAAGCGCAGCAGTGCGCGCGTCGCCCAGCGGCATCAAAAACACCGCGCCATCTTTGAAGCCCACCACCTCCGTCTTGAGGGGCGGGGTGTCGTCTTTGGGCGACGTCACGTAACACATCTCGCCGACACGCACGCCCGGTACCGCAGCTTTGATGATGAGGCCGGCCACCTCGGTGACGCGACCTCGCACGCGGTAGGGCTTGGCCTCGCGCAGCTCGGCAACCGCGCGGCGCAGCTGAATGACCTTGCCTTGCGGCACCGTGTCGTCCACGTCGACGCCGACGAGATTGCGCGCGAGAATATCCGCCGGCGAGGGTGACGCCATCAGGAGCAACCGGGAATCGGAGTGCGTTTCTTCCCTCTGTTTTGCGCTGCAAGGTCCTTGCACGCCGCGTTGCGCAGCAATCGCGCCTCATACGCGTCTTTGTCCGTCGGGTTTTTGTTGCGCTCAAACTCCAACGCAAGCTGAACGACCTGCTCGTAGTCGCGCGCGTCGGCTTGCGCCTTAATGCCAGCTAGCCCAACTCCTCGTTTCGATGCCCCACGGCCTCGCGTTTCGTTGGCCTTGTCGCGCGTGACCTCCCGGGCCGCGGGTGCAGGCTCACGAGTCGTCACCGCGGTGTCGTCGGCGGCGCTGACCGCCAACGCGCTGGACTTTTGTTCGAGCGGTTTTTCATCACGCAACGCGGCGGCTGGCGGCGACACGGGCTGCGACGACACCGGTTGCGACGACACGGGCTGCGACGACACCGGCTGCGACACGGGTTGCGACGACACCGGTTGCGGCGGCGCAGCGTCCACGTTGACGTCCAAGGCGCGCGGCTCGGTCGACAGCGCAGTGCGCGCAGGCGCGTCTTCATCTTGCGCGCGTCGCCAAAACCACATCGCAATCAACCCCAGCACGACCGCGACGCCGACCGCCGCGGCCACGACGTTGCGGTTGTTGCGGGACGCGCGCAGCTTCGGCACGCGCGCACTGGTCAGACCGGTGCCGCTTTCCGCCGCGCCGTCAAACTCGTCGTTGCCTTGCGTGTCTTGCACGCGGGCGCGCTCGATCTCGTCCGCGCTGACGCTGAAGCGCTCCCCCACCGCGACAAAACGCATCCGCACGCGACCGAGTTCGACGATATCGCCCGACTTCAACACCGCGGTGTTGGTCTCTTCACCGTTGAGCAAAATGCCATTGGCGCTTTGCAGGTCGACGATGCGAATCCGATCGCCGTCACGCTCCACTTTGGCGTGGTTGCGTGACACCGAGCGATGTTCGATCGTGATGTCGTTGTCTTCCGTGCGGCCAATGACAGCCGCTGCCGCGTGCAGCCGAAATGTACTGCCGCAAAACACCGTGTTCACGACGACCAAACGCGCCACGCTGACGTCGTCGGCAGCCGAAGGTGCTGGCCGGATGGCTTCGGTGCGCTCGCTGAGCGCGAAGTTGCGCTGGTCACCTGCCTGAGCCTGGGGTGTTGCCGGCAGGGCTGCCGGGGACGACGACGGGGCGCCGACATTGCGTTTGTCGACCGGCG
>JAYTVG010000138.1:0-7811 GCA_043744135.1 Deltaproteobacteria bacterium
CGGCGGCGCGCCTCAAACAACAAGCGGCGCGCGTGCTACAGCAGATCGGGCGTCACGCGGACGCGCTGGACATCGCGCGCCAAGCGCTGTTGGGTGCGCAAGTGTTGGGATGGGACGAGGGTGCGTCGGTGGCGACGCAACTTGTGCACAGCTTGCAGCAGCGCGCGTAGACGCCGGCACAAGCTTCAAGCGGCGCGCCCCGAGCGGTTGCAGCGCGCGCGTCGCCGTGACAGGCCCGCACGGTGACGACGCTGTGCGCCTGGTTTGTGCTTGCTGTTTCGACGGCATCTCCGGTGGATGCTCCGGTGGATGCGGCGCCGATGGCACCAGCGCGAGCTGAACTGACTGCGTCGCAACCCGCGCCCACAGTCCAAATCGCGCCCGAGGGTACCGCCGTCGTCGCTGGCGCTGCTCAAGCGCCCCAAGCCGACACGCTGCTGGTGATGCAAGCGCGAAGCGACAACGTACCGCAAGCGTTGCTGCGGGTGATCGCGACGTCGCTCACAACCGAGCTCGCGACGCGCACGTCCATGACCGTCCTGTCCGCCGCCGACGTCGCGCAGATAGCGGATCTGGCGGCGACGCAGCAAAACCTCGGCTGCGACGACTCAAACTGCTTATCGCAAATCGCCGGTGCGCTCGGCGCGCGCTACGTGATCTACGGCGACGCCGTGCAGCTTGGGGAATTGTTGGTGGTGAACCTCTCCTTGTTCGACGTCACGACAGCAACGGTCGCCAAGCGCACATCGCTTGAGATAGCGAACGTGCAAGAGCTCCCCGCACGCGTCAGAGCTGCCGCACCGCTGTTGCTGCCCGATGGCGCGCACGCCAACGCGACCGCCACAACAGCGTTTCCGTTTGGCTTTGTCGCGGTGGGCGGCGGTGGCGCTGCCGTCGTCGTCGGGGTCGTTGTCGACGTGTTGTCGCCCACCAGCGCGAATCGCAAGCTCGACGCGGTGGACTTCGTGGGGCCCGCCCTCGTCGTCGTCGGCGTGAGCGTAGCGGCCGCGGGTCTAGCCTGGCTGGCGATGCAATGACGCGGAGTATCGCGCTGGTCTGTTGTGTCGTTGCGCTTGCGTCGGGGTGCGGCTTTGCCGACGCGGCTGGTGTCTTCACGTCGCCGCTCGCCGCCGGATGTTCACTTGGTGATTGCACCTGTCAGGGCTTCGCGTGCCAATGCGACTCGCTCGCTGCCACGTGTCGGTGTCGCGACGCGAACTGCTCCGTGTTCAACCGCGACGATGCATCGTGCGATGGCGACGGTTGCAGCTGCCGCAAAGACGCGTGTCGAGGCGCGCTGCCCACCAGTGTCGTGAGCGCAGGAGCACAGGCGGCGGATTTGGCATGCACGGGCAATGGGTGTGCGTGCGACAGCAACCAATGCACGTGCGAAGGCGACGGCAGCTGCACGTGCTCAAACGCAGCAGACACCGTGCAGTGCACGCCGCCGGGCGAGGTCGACTGACGGCCCACGCGTGTTGATCGGCCCTTTCAAAACCGCTGCAACACGCGACGGGCCACCGGCGGCAGATCCGCGGGACGCACCGCGGGATGATCGCGAGCGCAACGCCAGCGCAATGTCGTCGCAGCCCGCCGCAATCAAAGGCAAACCCCACATCACTGTGGGGTCGGCGAACCAACAAAATGGTAGGGGAACTAGGATTCGAACCTAGATAAACGGAATCAGAATCCGTTGTCCTGCCGTTAGACGATTCCCCTACGGTGAGCGAATCTTCAGGACAACACACAGCTAGCGACGTTGTGCGCGACCTGTCAACATGGGCTGGCGTCGCCCACTCGCATGACCAACGCCACCGACACCAACCGCGCCACCTACGACCGCCTGTGGCCGGTGCTGGCCGACTTCATTCGCCACAACCCGGGCGCCCGCCACCGACGTCGCCACGTGCTGCAGTTGGCGGCACGCTGTCGCTTTGAGTCGGTGCTCGATGTCGGTTGCGGCAATGCTGAGCTGCTGCAGGCTGTCGACCAGGCATTCGCGGCGCGGCGGCTGATGGGGGTGGATCTGTCGTCCACCGTCGTCGAACAAAACCGTCGCGCCGTGCCGCAGGTGGAATTCGCCGTGTGCAACGTCGCGGCCGAAGCGCTGCCGGGCGCATTTGACCTCGTCATCTGCAGCGAAGTGATCGAGCACCTCGACGACCCCAAAGACGCCATCCGCAACCTCGCGGACGCCACCTCGGTTGGGGGTCACGTCATCGTCACGTGCCCGATGGGCACGTTGCACGCCACCGAGAAACACTTCGGTCACGTCCGCCACCCCACACCGGCGCAACTGAGCATGTGGGCGTTGGACGCGGGCCTCGTGGTGCAGGAGCTGTGGACCTGGGGATTTCCTGTCTACGCACTCACCAAATGGCTGACGAACCTCAAGCCTGAGATGGCGCTTCGGCAGTTCGGCGGCGACCGGCCCTATGGCGCGCCGCAGCGCTGGGTGTCGCGTGCGCTGTACGCCGCAAATTTTGCGAACTTGCGGACCTCCGCGCGCGGGGTGCAGATGTTCGCGCTGTTGAAAAAGACGCAGCAACGATCAAAAGCGCAGGCATGAAAGTCTGGATCCCCGGCGGCACCGGCATGCTCGGCGCTGCACTCGCCCACACGCTCAAGTCCCGCGGTCATGACGTCATCACATCGGGACGAAACGTCGACGTCACGAGCGCCGATGCCATCGCCAGCTTCGTCGACGCAAACGCGCCCACCCACGTGGTGTTGTGCGCGGCGCACACCGCGGTGGACGCCTGTGAGACCGATGTCGAGCGCGCCACACAGCTCAACGCGTTCGCACCTGGTTTGCTGGGTCACGTCGTGAAGTCGCGGGGGTTGTTTGCGGTGCACGTGTCGACCGACTACGTGTTTAACGGCACCGACAGCGCGCCGTACCTCGAAAGCGCCCCACGCGCACCCGTCAGCGTGTACGGCAAGACCAAGGCCGAGGGCGAGCAGCGCTTCTTAGCGGCGTGTGACGGTGCCGTCGTGCGAACGTCGTGGTTGTTTGGCCCGCACGGCAAGAACTTCGTCACCACCATGCTCGGGTTGATGGCGCAGCGACCGGCGCTGCGGGTGGTGGAGGATCAGCACGGTTGCCCGACGTACACGCTCGACCTCGCCGACGCGCTCGCGAACATCTGCGCCAGCAAAGGCGCGGGCGTGTGGCACTACGCCAACAGCGACGCGACAACGTGGCACGCCTTCGCCACCGCGATTTGGCACGGCGCGCGCAAACGGCACATGCCGATCGTTTGCGAAACTGTCGAAGCGATCCCTAGCTCCGCCTATCCCACGCCCGCGGTGCGCCCTGCATATTCGGTGCTGTCGACATGCAAGTACGCGGATGCTTTCGGCGCACCTCGGTCGTGGGTGGCGGCGCTTGACGCATACTTGGACTCACTCGCGAGCACACCGCGGTAGCTGCGTCCAAAGCGGACGCCGCGCGCCCTTCGCCAGTTCGACGGTTCGACGGTTGTTGAAGCGATGCGCACGTCGACGCGCGCCGTTCACGCTGCTGGTGACGTCGTGGCGCGCGCGATGGCCCGATCCGCTTCCAGCTTGAACACCAGGCGGCCCGCTTGGGGCCCCTCGCCCTCGTAGGCGTTGCGCAGCTGCGCGGTGGCGTCGAGATCGATGATGCAGTGCCCACCGTTGGCCAGCGCGCCAAACAAGATCTCCTCGGTAAGCGGCTTTTTCACCTCATCGCGAATCACCCGCTGCAGCGGACGCGCGCCCATCAATTTGTCGTAGCCTTTTTCCGCCAGCCACCCGCGCGCGCTGTCGGTGCACTCCATGGTGATCTTGCGATCGATGAGCTGCATCTCGAGTTCGCGAATGAACTTGTCGACGATCTTGCCCATCGCCTCGGGCTTGAGCGCATCGAACTGCACGCGCGCATCGAGGCGATTGCGAAACTCGGGCGCGAACATGTTTTTGTACGCGACGTCGTCACCGCCAAAGTTGGTGGAGTCGCCGAAGCCGATCTTACTGCGCGCCAAATCGCGTGCGCCGACGTTGGACGTCATGATCAAGATGACGTGGCGAAAGTCCGCGGGCTTGCCGTTGTTGTCGGTGAGTTTGCCGTGGTCCATCACCTGCAACAAAATGTTGAAGACCTCGGGGTGCGCTTTTTCTATCTCGTCGAGCAACAACACCGTGTGCGGCGTTTTGTTGATGGCCTCCGTCAAAATGCCACCGTTGTCGAATCCGACATAGCCCGGCGGCGCGCCGATCAAGCGGCTGACCGAGTGGCGCTCCATGTACTCGCTCATGTCGATGCGCAAAAAGCCCACCCCCATGGTCTTGGCGAGTTGTTTTGCGACTTCGGTTTTGCCCACGCCCGTCGGGCCCGTAAACAAAAAGCATCCGATGGGCTTTTCGGGCTCGCGCAACCCTGCGCGCGACATTTTGATCGCCGTCGCCACTTGTTCGACCGCGTTGTCTTGGCCGAACACCACTTTTTTGAGGTCGCTTTCAAGTGACTTGAGCGCGAGCTTGTCATCGACGCTCACTTGCTTGGGTGGAATTTGCGCCATGCGAGCGACGCACTCCTCAATATCCTTGTCGGTGACGACGGGCTTGGGCGCATCCGCGGCGCGCACCAACAGCTTCTTGCCGGCCGCAGCTTCGTCGATGAGGTCGATGGCCTTGTCGGGCAATTTGCGATCGTGCAAGTGCTTGGCCGATAGCTTGACGGCCGCCTCGACGGCGGAGTCTTCGTAGGTGACGCCGTGAAACTCCTCGTATTTTGGCAACAGCCCCTTCAAGATCAAGATGCACTCGGCTTGTGAGGGCTCGTCGACCTCGACCTTTTGAAAGCGACGCGCCAGCGCACGGTCCTTCTCAAAGTACTGCCGGTACTCTTTAAATGTGGTGCTGCCCATGAAGCGCAGGCCACCGCCCTGCAGCGCCGGCTTGAGCAAATTGCTCGCGTCCATGCTGCCGCCCGAGGTCGCGCCCGCACCGACGATGGTGTGGATCTCGTCGATGAACAGCACCGGTTTAGGCTTTTTATCGAGCGCTTTCATCACCGCTTTCAGACGGTTCTCGAAATCGCCGCGGTAACGTGTGCCGGCCAGCAGCGCGCCCATATCGAGCGAGAAGATTTCCGCGTCCTTCAACAAGTCAGGCACCTCGCCAGCGACGATCTTCTGCGCCAACCCTTCCGCGAGCGAGGTCTTGCCGACGCCGGAGTCGCCGACGAACATCGGGTTGTTCTTTTTGCGCCGACACAAGATGTGAATGGTGCGCAGCAGTTCCTTTTCACGACCCACCAGCGCATCG
This sequence comes from Deltaproteobacteria bacterium, assembly GCA_043744135.1. Taxonomy (GTDB): domain Bacteria; phylum Myxococcota; class UBA727; order UBA727; family VGSZ01; genus JAYTVG01. The sequence continues at coordinate 5,293 of JAYTVG010000138.1, forward strand.
AGCTTGCCGTCTTTCGCTTGCTGCGTGAGGTCGGTGCAAAACGCCGCCAGCGCGTCGCCACCGCCTGCGGGGCCGCCATCTTGGTCGTCGGGATCGACGGTTTCGCCGTCTTTGTCGACGCGGGGATCGGCACCCGTGAGCTTGCTGACGCCGTGCGAGATGTAGCTGACGACGTCGAGCCGATCGACGCCCGCTTGCCGCAGCAAAAACACCGCGTGGCTGTCGTCTTCGGCGTACACGGAGATGAGCACGTTGTGACCCTTGACTTGCTCTTTGCCGGCCCCCATCACGTGCATGATGGCGCGCTGCACGACACGCTGAAAGCCGCGCGACGGCGTTGTTTCAAGGTCTTCGTCGTCGGCGACCGGCTGCACTTCATGGGTCAGCCACGCGTCAAAGGCGGTCTTAAGGGTGTCGATATTGGCGCCACAGTGCTTCAAGACGTTGATGGTCTCGTCGTCAAACAGCAACGCGTAGGTCAGGTGCTCGACGGTGGCGAGCTCGTGGCGTCGACGGTGTGCGTCGTTGAGTGCCACGCGGATGGCGATCTCTACCGGACCACTGAGCATCGCTGAAGCGCCCGCACCACCCGCCCCGCTGGAAGAGCCGCCGCCAGATCCACCCGAATTCGATCGCCGAGTCGCCATGGGTCATCTTACGGATCGTAGCCCTCGCACACCACATTTCGTGGCTGCGAATTCACCGACGCTGGGCGCCGATGGGGCGACGACCAGGGGAGCTGCGGGCACAAAAAAACGCGAGGGCCGGGTGGCCCTCGCGTCTGTGCGGTCAGGGAACGGACGACCTACGGCAGATCGAAGCCGATTTGGTACGCGCCCGCAGCACTTTCGCCGAACTCGTACACGCTCATGAACAACACCTGACCGGCCGTCACGGTGATGGGGAAGTCGGAACAAGGCGACGTGGCGCCATCGTCTTGGCCAACGATCGCGGCTTGCACCACGCCGGCGGCGTCGCGAATCGACACGACGGTGTCAAAACCACTGGAACCTGTCGATGTCGCACACAAGCCAGCACCGCCGACGTACGTGGAGACGTGAAGCTCACCGGCGTTTGCCGAGGTGATTTGGAAGGTGTCGTCATCACCGACCACCGAGATCGACGCCGTCACCAGCGAGTCGGCGCTGATGGCTTGAAAGGCGGTCACGAGGAAATCGTCTGCGCCGGTCACACTGCTCGATAGCACGCCAAGCGTACCGTCGTCGTTGGGCTCCGTTTCGTTGACGGCGGCGCAGCCAGCCGCGCATGCGCCATCGGTGACTTCTTTTTGGCATGTCGCGGTGCAGCCGTCGCCTGCGACGACGTTGCTGTCGTCGCAACTCTCGCCGCCTTCGGTCAGGCCGTCGCCGCAGGTGACCGTGTACGCGTCGACAAACAACTGGTAGCCGCCAAAGCCGGTGTCACCAAACGAGGTCACCGCGATGTAAAAAGTGCCGGCGGTGGCGGATCCAAACACCAGCGACGAGCACGAGCCGGCGTCCGCGCCGTCGTCGTCGGAGTCGAGCAGGGTCGTGCCGTCGCTTGCAAACACGCTCACGATCGTGTCGATGTCCGCACATGTGGCGCGGCTGACGACGTCGCTGGTTTCGATCTTGACCGAGCCGTTGGCGGGCAGCGTCAGCTCAAAAAAGTCGACATCGCTGGCGGCGTCGAGAGCGTCTTGAGCGCTCGCGTCCACGGCGATCGCGGTCGCGCCTGCACTTGTGTCGTTTGCCTCAGCGACGTGACCCTCGCCTTCGCCTTCGCCCTCGCCTTCACCTTCGCCCTCACCTTCACCTTCGCCCTCACCTTCCCCTTCACCTTCACCCTCCCCTTCCCCTTCACCGGCGGGACACGCCGTGAGCACACCGGTTGTGAGAACTGCCAAAGAACCAACCAACACCATCGATGATAGACGCAACATAAGTTCGAACCTCCGGGTGACTGTGTGCCGTGTCCGCACGTGTCGCGCAAGCCCGGCGTCTATCGGTCGATCGGCGGACGCGCGTTACACGTCAGGCTCCATGGTGGTCATGAGGGGGTGCCCGTGCTCGCGCGCGTAGTCGGTCACCTGCGCCACCTTCGTCTCCGCGATGTCCTTGCTGTACACCGCGACGATGGCCTTGCCGGCCATATGCACCTTCAACATGATGTGGTGCGCCTCCGTCGGGTCTTTCTTGAAGAAGTGCACGAGGATGTGCACGACGAACTCCTGCGTCGTGAAATCGTCGTTGTGCATCACGACGCGGTACATCGGCGGCTTCTTGGTCTTTTGCCGCTCGAGCGTTTGCGTGCCACCGTCGCGGTCGGGCTTGGTCGGGGCGGGGGGGGCGGCGGGCGGGGTTTTAGGGTCGGCCATAGGGGTCCTTGCGTGGCGTTTAAAATGCGTGGTGCGCGTCAAACCGCAACCCGGCGCGCGCGCTTTCATCGACCGCGGGGCGAACAATCGCCCGTGCGGCGCCGGACCGCCGCTGCCATGCCGCATGCAAACACACGCGCGCGCGCACTAAAGATCCCAC
>JAYTVG010000139.1:0-2382 GCA_043744135.1 Deltaproteobacteria bacterium
CTTGCTCATCCGCCTCTCCCGTCGCTTTTGGGGAGTCTGCCGAGCGCGCGGGCGACGGCATCCAAGACGCCGTTGACGAAGCGCGCGCTTTGTTGGGCACCAAAACGCTTGGCGATTTCGACGCCCTCGTCGATGACCACGCGCGCGGGCGTGTCCGCGTCAAACATCAGTTCGTGCACGCATAGGCGCAACACGCAGCGATCAACCACCGCCATGCGATCGACGCGCCAGCGCGGACTTGCACCTTGGATGGCCTCGTCGAGTGCGGCGCGATGCTGCATGACGCCGAGCACGATCTGTTCCGACCAGGCGCGCGCCCGCGGATCCGCTTCGAAGTTGTCAAAAAATGCCGCGGTCGCGTCTACGGCTGACACGGTGCTGACCATCTCCATCGGGTAGAGAATCTGCAGCGCACACTCGCGAGCTTGGCGCTTTTGTCCCATCGCGCGGTACTACTTGAGTCTGGCGCGAGCGGAAACGGATTGTGCCGTGGCGATGTGAAGTTTCGGTGCCTGCCCACGTCGGCCTTGACGCGACCCCACACGTGCTTCCGTTATGCACGCCTCAGTTCGCGCGACATGGTGCGCGAGCCGGCTTGGAGGTCTGACGTGAAAAAACAAGCCGCGCTGGTGTTGGCCGCGCTGTCCGCTGTGTACATCTTCATCCCCGAACCCACCGACCTCGTGCCGATCTTGGGCTGGATGGATGAGGGGCTGGCGCTCGCGATCTTGGCGTGGTCGCTTAGGACGCTGGGCGTCACGTTGCCGTTTGTCGGCGCCAAAAAAGTTACAACACAGCTGGTCCGCGACCAGGCCGGCTGACGCGCCCGCTGCATCGACGCTCCACGGGCGCGGACCTCCGCGCCCGTCTTTGCGTCTTCAGCCGCCCTTTTTCGGCTCGCCCACCAGCGATCCCATGACGAGCTTGTCAAACGTGCGGTTGAGCGATTTGGACGGGAACTGGTTCATCACGATGGACTGCACCACCACCACCTGATCCCCCACCGCGATTTTTGCGGCGTTGATGGCCACCCACTCCTCACCGCCGATCGTCTTCAAACGCATGTAGGTGTAGCCGGCGCCGTCCATCGTCTCAAGCACGCTGCCGCTCAGCGTCACCTCAGCGCCAGCAGAAGGCTCAGCGGGCAGTGCGGCACCGGCGGCCGTCGCGGGAGCTGCGCCATTGATGGGCGGGTGGCCGGGCGGCAAGTCGGCGGTGGGCGCGATGTCGCCCGAAGGAGTAAACACGGGCACGCCGGCGCCAGGGAGCGCGGTGCTGACGGGAGCAGTCTTGATGGGCGCGCCGGGCAGGCCCGCCAATCCCGACGGCGGCAGCGTCTCAGGTTGGGTGGGGCTTTGTTGGCAGCCGACAACAAGCGCCAACGCGACAAGGGGCAAGAAAAGTTGCATCCTCGTGATGTAGCGAATGCGACCAACGCCGTCGACCCTTTCCCAGGTGCCCCCATGCCAAACCACGCAAACTTCATCTACCGCTCCGCGCGCACCCGCCAAGGCGTCGCGTCGGTGGCGATGGTCATCTGCGCCGCATCGCAAGTGGTGTTGGTGATTTTGGACGCCAACGGCGCCAACGTCGCCAGCGACACGAGCGTGTCCTCCGAATTCGCGATGGCGGGCGTGGCGCTGGCGTTGTGCGCGAGCATCGCGGTCGCAGGTGTGGCGTTTTGCATGTGGTTTCACGCGGTGGTGAAAAATATGCGTGCGCTCGGTCTGCCGTCGTCGACAACCCCGAAGCGGGCGGTGTGGTCGCTGTTTATTCCATTTGTGAACCTGTGGGAGCCGTACAAACTGCTCAAGGAAGTCCGCGAGGCCAGTGACGATGGCACCGGCGGGCTGCCGCGCGCGCAACAGATCGCTCGCCTGTGGTGGGTGATGTGGATCGGCGCCAGCATCGTCAGCCGCGTCACACCAAACGGCGATGGCGTCACCGGCATCGACTACCTCGGCGCCGGCATGACCTGGCTCGCCGCGATCCTGTGCACGCTCATGATGCGCTTCATGACCAACGCGCAAGACGACCGCGCCGCGCGCCTCAGCCACGACGACAGTCTACGCTCGGCCGTGCTCCACACGCCGTTCGTGTCGACGTAGTCCGCAAGCGACCGGGCCACGCGGGCGCGCTAAAAGCCGCGGCTCGCCTCAGCGTCGAGCATGCCCTCGATGTCCTCCAGCGACAGCGCCTTGGGCCCTGGGCCATCTTTGCCGAGCACGTTTTCAGCCGCTTGGCGTTTGTCATCACCGAGCGCCAACATGCGTTCTTCGATGGTGTCTTCGCACGCGAGCTTGATGACGTGCACGGTCTTGTCTTGGCCGATGCGGTGCGCGCGGTCGGTCGCTTGGTCTTCGACGGCCGGGTTCCACCACG
>JAYTVG010000140.1:0-7801 GCA_043744135.1 Deltaproteobacteria bacterium
CAGCACCGTCGCGTCGGCGCAAAAATGGCACCCACGTGGGTGCCATTTTTGCGCCGACGCGACGGTGCTGCGCTGCCCGTCATGCGCGACCGCTAGCCGCGCGGGACCGGTTCGTTTGTCACCCAGTCGAGAGGAACTTTGTCTGCACGCAAGTCGACCAAGGCGTCAGAGAAAAACGCCTTCAACTCCTGCACAGCGGCGTAGCCATGGGGAGGATCAAGCGAGTCACGCAGGCGCTGTAAGGCCGCTGTGACGTCGTCGGATGCGCCGAGTCGCTTGATCGATTCCTGCTGCGCGTACAACGCGTAGCTGTCGGGGTGAGCGGTTGTGATCTCGGCAATCTTGAGATCGACGCCCTTGGCGGAAAAAAAGCCGTCGACGGTGGCGACGTCGCGCGCGTGGCGCGCGTTCCAGTTGCTCAAGTAGTAGCGCGTAAATTCAGCTGCGTTGGAGATGTCGACGATCTGCCGCCGCGTCAGCGTGGTGAGCTTTGGGATGGTCAGCTGCACCCCGTAAGCCGCCAACTCGGCGCTCACGTTGTCGATCTTTGGGCGCAGCTGCGCTTCCGCGTTTGCCAAGATGGTGGGGAAGTAGATGAGCTTAAGTGCGCGTTCTTTGTCGACCTCAACGGCCTTGTAGGCAAAGTCCTCTTCGATGTTGGCGACCTGGTGTTGCTCGGCATCGCGCGCCATCGCGGACAGCAGGTCCTGTGCGGCGTTGTAGTAACGACGCAGCGCGCTGTCGGGGCCATGCGACGTGGGCAAAACCTCAAAACCCGGTCGCGCATCGAGATAGGGCATCAAGGTGTTGTCGCGCAAAGTCGACGTCAGGTCGCGTTGGACGGTCATTTCAGTCGGTTTGTTGAGCTTCGAATAAAATACCGTCGTGCCGTCGTTGGCGCGCAGGCGAATCGAAAACTCCGTCTCTTTGACCCCAGGCAAATGCGATAGGCGCGCACCGAGCGCAAAGGCGCGTTCGCGCGTTAACGTGGTGAAATCCACCTGAGCCAACTCCGCGTCGACGCGCACGAGCACGTCTTGCGCCGCGGGGCGCGTGGTGGCGGGCGCGATGTGGTCAAACCCCACCAACGCCTTGCTGTTTAAAAACAGCTTCATCCACGCGCGGCTGTAGGCCTCGGTGCCGATGTTGCACGCCATCGCAAAAAACACCTCCACCTGTTCCGCCGCTTTCGGGTAGCGCGTCGTGAGGCCCGCCATCTCGTCGAGCGACATGGTGTTTCGCCCCTGCGCGTCGCTGCCTGACACCCAAGTGCCACCCGAATGGCCCGAGATGATCAGCTTGCGCAACGGATGGGCAGCGTCGGCGCGCGCCATGACGTCTTGCAACTGCGCTGGGCGGATCGGCACGAACGCCTCGTGTGCGGCGACGGCGGCGCGCTGCGCACCGACGTACTCGGCGCTGGTGGTCGCTGCACCGTTGAGGTTTAAGTAGATGGACTCGCTTTCCGCCAGCTTGCTCGTTGTTGCCAAAAACCCAGCGAGCGCGACCGTCACGGCGAGCACGCGACCTGGCTTGGTGTCGACGAGGGCGCGGCCCAGTTGTGCGAGGCGGGCGCCCAAAGTCATTGGTCGCGCCGGCATGTTCGCACGCAAGTGCACAGCGTGCGCTTTGGCGGGCGCACTGCGCGACGGCAGCGAGGCCGCGTCGTTGGTTGCGGTGTAGTGGTCGGTCGCCGTCGCGTGCGGCTGCAGCGTCTCGTTGTGCGCAAGCAGCGAAACCTCGAGCACGGAGGCGTTGGTGACGGCGGGCGCCACCGGCTTGCGCGCTTGGGCGAGCGGCTTTGAAACGTCGCGGATGTCGGCCATCAACACACCTCTGAGCTCAGCTTACTCGACGGCGCCTTGTTGGGAAGGACGCGCCAATGCGTCAGCGACTCCGTCAAACGCCCGATCCACCTGTGCGCGCTGGTCGTTTGGTCCGGTTGCCGTCACCACCAACACGCGCGCACCGTCGTGCACGAAGAGCTGCCGCTGCCACAGCGCCCGACCGTCGGCGCTTTTGCCGCGCATCGACGCCTCGCGCGCTGGCGCACCCGCGACCACGCGTACCACCGGCGCACCCTCGACGCGGCCACCAACCTGCAACGCGATTTCCGTCAACGCGGCCGTCACGTACGCGTCGAGTGACGACGTGTTGGTGTCGATGCCGATGGTGACGTTGATGTCCTCGCTCGAATGGCTCCACACCACCACGGTGTGGTCGACGAAGTCCGCGGGGGCGACCAAGGTCCAGCCGTGAAAGTTCACATTGAGCTCCGCATGACGTGCGCGCAGGGGCTTAGCATGCTCGCGCAAAGTGCCATCGGCCAACTGTCGCTCGACAGTAGCGGCGTGGCTGTGGTTGCATGCTCGGATGCGAAGCTTTTCCGTTTGCTGCACGGTCGCCATCCTCGCCGCCTGCGGCGTCCCGCCCGCCCCGAGCATTCGCGTCGACGCTGCGGGTGAGGGAGAAGGAGAAGGTGAGGGAGAAGGAGAGGGAGAGGGAGAAGGTGAAGGAGAGGGTGAAGGAGAGGGTGAGGGAGACGTCAGTTGCCCCCCGGGCCTCGTATGCGTCGAGGTGCTGCCGTACGACGCCAACAGCACGACAGTGGGCGGCGCGTCGGTCTTCGATAGCTACAACTGCGGCAGCCAAGATGAGTCCGGCCCCGAGCGCGTCTATCGCGTGACGTTGCCGCAGGCGGGTGCGCTGCAGGTCACGCTTGACGATGGGTTTGAAGACACCGGCACGACTGACGTCGACGTGCACATCTTGTCGAGCCTGGATGCGCAAGCGTGTGACGCGCGTGGCGATCGCACGGCGACCGCGCAATACCTCGACGGTGGCGACATCTACGTCGTCATTGACAGCTACGTGCGCACCGATGGCAGCAGCGGCGCAGGGGCTTTTTTTGCGCGCATGCGCTTCACGCCGCCGTCTGACAACGCAGGAGAACAAGGACTCGTCGACAACGGCGTGTCCGCTGATGTCGCAGCACTCGCCACCGTCGCGTACCAAAACGCGTTGCTGCAAGACTTGACGTCGAGCCCGGTGTTGTCCGTGATCGATTTCTCTTTAGACTCGACGCAACAGCGCTTGTGGATCGTCGACATGAACACCGGCGCGCTGTTGTGGCGCGATCGCGTCTCGCACGGCAGCGGCAGCAACAGCGCCAATGACCCGAGCATGGCCGACGCGTTTTCCAACACCTCTGGCTCCAATATGTCGAGCTTAGGTCTCGCCCGCACTGCCGAAACGTATTCGGGCGCGCACGGCTACAGCTTGCGACTTGACGGTCTCGAAAGCTCCAACGACAACATGCGCGATCGCGCCATCGTTGTGCATGGTGCAGCGTATGCCGAGGACGACTTCGTCAACACCAACGGCTACCTCGGGCGCAGCAACGGTTGCCCGGCGCTTGCGCAAAGCCGCTCTGCCGACGTCATCGACATCATCAAAGAAGGCACATTGATGTTTTTGTACTATCCCGACGCGGACTGGTTGGCGTCGAGCGCATTTTTAAACTGAGTTTCACTGAGCTGCAACTCAGCGCGCTAGGGCCAGCTCGACCTACGCAACGCGAACTTGATCGCGTTTGCCTGTCGCGAGCAGCGCAGCCGGCAACGCCACAAGCGCGCATTGTTCGCGATCTAAAACACTTGCTTGCGCTGGTTGCTGGGCAAGATGCCCAACATCTCGCGGTACTTCGCGACGGTTCGCCGCGCGATCTCGATGTTCTTTTCCTTCAGCATCGTGACGATTTGTGAATCGCTCAGTGGCTTTTTCACGTTCTCCGCCTCGATCACGCGCTTGATTTCGTCTTTGACCGCTTCGCTGGCAATGTTGGCGCCGTCCCCGGTGTGGATGCTCGAGTTGAAAAAATACTTGAGCTCAAACACGCCGCGGGGCGTGTGCATGTACTTGCGCGTCGTCACCCGGCTCACGGTCGACTCGTGCATCTCGATATCGTCAGCAACTTCTTTCAAGATGAGCGGCTTGAGCGGCCCACTGCTTTCAAACCAATCGCGCTGTGCCTTGATGATGCTCTCGACCACCCGGTAGATGGTGCGTTGGCGTTGATGGATGCTTTTGATGAGCCACGTCGCTGAGCGCATCTTGTCTTTGATGTACGTGCGCGACGGATCCGCAGCCAAGCGCTGCCCGGCAGCACGCGCCACTTGCGCCGCGCGGATTTGGTCGAGGTAAAACTTGCTCATGCGCAGTTTGGGCAAGCCGTCTTCGTTGAGCAAGATGATGAGCTCTTCGCCCATGCGCTGCACGTACACGTCGGGCGTGATGTACTGGCTGTCGGGCATGGTGCCCTGTGCGATGTAGTTGCGCGAGGGGCGCGGCTCGAGCTGCTCGATCACCTTCATCGCTTCGCCAATGTCTTGCAGGGTGCATTTTTCGTTGCGCGCGATCGCCGCGAAGTTCTTTTTTTCCGCGTCCTTGATGTGGTTGTCGATCATGCGCCATTCGAGGCACTCAGCGTCGTAGCCCCAAACGTCGAGCTGGGTGAGCAAACACTCGCGCAGATCACGTGACATCACGCCGACCGGGTCCATCTTCATGATGCGCTTGCGCACCGCCTCCACCCACTCCGCCGGCACGTCGAGATCCGTCGCCACCAGCTGCACGGGGTCGACGCGCTCGCCCGCTGCCTCTTGGGGCCCGTCGCGCAGCGCGTGTTCGTCATCGCTGTGGGGGTGCTGGGCCAACACGTCGTCGACGACACCATCAACATCATCGTCGGTGCGCGCGTTGCTCTCGACAGCTAGCGGTGCAGTGCCTTGCTCTTTGACGGGCGCGCTATCCAAATAGCCGTCGTCATTCATTTCGCCCAGCAAGCGGATGGCGATGTCGCGCTCCAGGGCGCTCATGTCGCTCATCTGCACTTGCCACAAGATGTGCTCCTCAAGCGTCTCTGAGCGCGTCAGCGTCTGATCGATGCCGGGCAGGTCGTCAAAGCTGGTGTCTTTGCCAGAGCCGGCGGACGGCGGCAGGAAGCTGTAGCTGTCGGCGTAGGCGTCCCAGTCGATGTTTTGGCCATCGTCTTTTTTGGCACCATCGGCACCTAGGGCAACCTCGGTTGCGGCCTCGCTTTTGGGGCTGGTGCTGGTGGAGGTCTCAGTGTCGGCGCCGGGCGCGCGGTGCTGGTCTTCGTTGATCTCCTCCAAAACGGGGTTGTCGATGAGCTCCTGCGCAACCGCGTCCTTCAGCTCTAAGTGGTTGAGGGTCAACAGCTTGATCGCCATCTTGAGCTGAGGCGTCATCACCAGCGACTGCTGCAGTTTGGCGACGAGTTTCAGCTCCACGGACCCTCCACCCAGGCATCAATTTGCGTTCAGACCGGTCACGATCTCGACTGGCCTTGCCACCCTAGCACCGCTTGAGGGGGCGCTTGGCACGACATTTGTTCACTGCTGCCGATGGTTGATCAGTGCGGTCGGCCCGGGTCCGCCGGCATCGCAGTGGACGGGACCGGCGCGTCAACCGGGCGCTCGGTCGCGACCAGATTTCTGCCGCGCACAAACGACACCAAGCGGACCTCGATGGTGCCGACCTTCTCCGGCGTCGACACCAACAACGGCACCCGATCCGCGTCAGCACTGAGCCACGCGGTCACGTTGCGCACCGGCGGCGCTTCTTTGGCGTGGCCCACCAGCGTGATGGTGGCGTCGAGTCGGCGTGCCTGACGCTGTCCGATGGGCACGCTGACCGACTGCACCGCGCCCACCTTGCCGTTGACGCGCCACAATCGACGTCGGTGGTACAGCTCAAAACAAAACGGCTGGCCGTCCACGAGCTGCCGCGCGCGCAGGTAGTAGATCACGCTGAGGCCATCGACGACGTCGGCGTCGGTGCTGATGCGTGCGCGCTTTTTGAGCGTGCCCGACGCGCTCGTGCGCTCCAAGCGCGCGTTCACCTCGCCACCGATGGGGCCGGTCGCCGTGGTGCGCAACGCGTTAAACGCTCCATCTTCGCGTGACGTCGTCACCGACGGGGAAAACGCGCCCCCCCGCGTAACGACACGGTTGACCATGCGCGACGGCAGCATCGTCGCGGGGTCCAAAAAACTCACCATGCGCGCATCCAAATTGCCGAGCACGTCGAGCACCCCGTCGGTCTTCACTTGGGCGTGCAGTGGGTACGTGGTGATTTTGTCGACGGTGCTTTTGTCACCGACGCGCAAGCTGACTTTACCGGTCCGCACACCAAAATACGCGATGTCGTAGTTGAGCAGCTCACCTGGCCCAAACGGCATCCGATCGCGCTGCATCGCCAGCGTGCCGCGGCGACAGTTGCTGGAAGGCGGCTCGGCTTGGCCGTCGCGCATCTCCGTCGGCACCGGCCGCGGCAAGCCGGGAATAGGCAGCAGCGTCGGCTCGTCATCGCTGGCAAGCGCACCGGCACTCAAGACCCCGGCGCATAGCAGCACCGCAACTTGTGAAGCGCCTCGCACGTGCACGATGATGCCAAGAATGCGGGAAACACGCGCCATATCGATATCTCACTGTAACGCCCTGGCGCGCATTGGCCTAGCTGCGTTGTGGCCGCTTGTGACGACGGCGGCATGCGCCGGTTGCGGGCGAGCGAACCCGCGCATCGCACACATCGCGTACGCCGCGGACACCGGCACGGGCACCGCGACCTTTCACTACGACGATCGGGCGCAGCTGGTGTCAGTCGACAAGGTTCTCGATGTCGGCGACGTGTTGACGCAGACGCTGACGTGGGAAAATGGCACGATCGTCGGGCTGCATACGGCGCAGGGCCAAGGCAACCTCGCGAGCAGCAGCGACCAAAGCCAGCTGCAATACCAAGACGGCCGTTTGGTGTTGGCGTCGTCGGACACCGGCAGTTCCACGTACGCCTACGACGACGCGCAGCGTTTGGCGTTGTTCACAAACACGCGCGACGCTGCCGGCACCGACGTGGAGGAGCGCTTCAAGTTTTCCTACGATGAAGCCGGCGCGCTTTCGCGCCTGGTGTTCACGCAAACCGCCGCGCGCACGGCGACCGCCGCCTACGCTTTTGAACGCGACGACGGCGGCAAGCTGTTGGTACTCGACGCCACGCTCGACGCCGGCCACTCGACCCTGACAGCAACGTACGACGCCGACGATCGCTTAAAAAAACTCATCAGCACCGACGTTTATGAGGACAATCCTGCCGCCAATCAAAACAACACGACGACGTACGCCTACGGCGACGATGGGATGCTGCAACACGCGGTGCGCCGCGGGACCGACGGCGACGCCGACATCACGCTCAGCTACGAAGACGGTGACGCGGTGGCGGTGGATGTGACGTCGAACGCTTTGTATCCGCTGTTTTTGTGGGACATGCAGGGGCGATCGTTCGATCGCTACACCGACGCGCAAAGCCCACGCTTTTTGATGGAGGCGTGGTGATCGCCGCTTTGGTCATCGCTGCCACACTGTCGCAACTGCCGCCGCTGCACCTCGTCGCGACCCGCTGCGCCCCCGCGCTGGTGTCACTCACGACGGACAACGGCGACGTGTCGATCGGATTTTTCGTGGCGAGCGCTGGCGTATTTGCCAGCGTCACGCCCGCGGCTGGCGACGGCGGCGCGGTGCGGCTCGTCACCGCCGCGGGCCTCAGCGCGCCACGCGCGGCATACCGGCTTGCCACCGACGCCAGCGGCATCTCGCTTTGGAGTTTGGACGCTGGCGCGGGCGCGTCACGTTGTGCACCCGCGCGCGGCACCGAAATATTTTCTGCGCTCGCCATCGTTGCGCGCCCTATCGGTGACAGCGATTGGCTGGTGGCGCTTGGCTTT
>JAYTVG010000141.1:0-7798 GCA_043744135.1 Deltaproteobacteria bacterium
GACGGCGCCCGCTTCAAGGGCAGGATTGAAATGGATGTAGAGCTGCCGCCCGGCGTGTAGACGCGATGCGCTGCGCATTCACTCCCGCTCAAGTTTCAAGTGAATCTTCATGATCTCTTCCAACGTTCGACGCACTGATCGCGTGACCGCATCGCGGTCCAACAAGAGGGCAGCACCATGGCAAACACAGTGATCGGCAACACCATCGTCATCGACGGCGAAATCACCGGCGACGAGGATTTGACCATCCGTGGCACGGTGAAGGGCAAGATCTCGATGAGCGCATCGTTGATCGTGGAAAACTCCGGGACGGTTGAAGCCGACATCGAAACAAAAAACGTCGAGGTGTCCGGCAGCGTCACGGGCAACATCACCGCCACCGAGCGCGTGGAACTGAAATCAGACGGTCGCATGGTTGGCGACGTCAAAGCCCCGCGCATCCTCATCGCTGACGGTGCCGTGTTTAAGGGCAACGTCGACATGGAGCGGTAAGTCATGGCAACCATTCGTAGCCAAGCGGTGGCTGGCGACGGCGTCACGATCATCGGCGATTCGGTCCAAGTCCGCGGCAACCTTAGCGGCGACGAGGACCTGCACGTGCTCGGCCGCGTCGACGGCCGCGTCGACCTTCAGCGGACGTTGGTCGTTGCGCAGTCCGGCATCGTGAAGGCGGAGGTGAGCGTGAAAAACGCCATCATCTCGGGCGTCGTCGTGGGCAACATCCGCGCGAGCGAGTCGGTCGAGATCACCAAAGAAGGCCGCATGGTGGGTGACATCTTCTCACCCCGCGTGATCATCGTGGATGGTGCAAGCTTTCGCGGCAACGTCGACATGGGGGACATCGCAAACATGCCGGTGCGCCGTCCGTCTGGCGAGCGTCCGCGGCCCATCCCTGTGCCCGCGCGTGCGACGCCAGCGAAGACCGCATTGCCGGCGCCGCGACCCAACGTGGTGGCAAAAGCGCCTGACAACAAAGTGGAGCTGCGGGCCGACGTGCGACCGGCCGAGGCGCGACCGGCTGAAGCACGACCGGCCGAAGCGCGCGCGCTTCCGACGCAGCCCGATCGTCCGCAGATCGTCGCGCGAACGCCTGTTGCACTGCCAACACCTGCGATACCGACGGAGCCACCTGGCGCACGTGGGCTGCAGCAAAAGCAGCAAAAGGCGCGCGTGATCGTCAAGCGCAAGTGAACCGACCGCGGTCGCCGCGGCGCCTGCCCCAAGGATCACGCACATGTCGACCCCAAGCCCGCTCGAAAACTCGTTCGCCGCGACGCGGGCAGCGCTGCTCGCTCGCTTGATCGAGCTGTCGTACGAGGAACGCGAGGTGACGTTGTCGTCTGGGCAAAAAAGCAACTTCTACATCGATTGCAAGCAAACGGTGCTAACCGGTGAGGGCCACGCGTTGGTGGGTGCGTGCTTCATGGAACTGCTCGCGCGTGCTGAAGCGCTTTTTTCACCACCCAAGGTCGATGAAGCCAACAATCCCAACACGCCCCCACCAAAGCATGCAGCCTGTGGTGGTTTGACGATGGGCGCGGATCCGCTGGCGTCGGCGCTCGCGATGTACTCCACCATGTTCGGCCGCACGCTCAACGCGATCTACGTGCGCAAAGATCCCAAAAGCCACGGCACGGCAGCGTATCTTGAGGGGACTAAGAGCGTGCCATCCGGATCGCGCGTCGTGGTCGTCGAGGATGTCGTGACAACCGGCGGCGCATCGCTCAAGGCAATCCAACGGCTGCGCGCCGGCGGCTACGTCGTCGACACGGTGCTCGCGATCATCGACCGCGAGGCTGGCGGGCGTGCCGCATTCGCCGCCGTCGGCTGCACCCTGTTTGCGTTATACTCATTGGAGGACTTGCCGATTTCACGGCTTGGCCCCCCCACCCTTCACAGCGAGTCTTAGCGTGCACACTCTCAACGCCACGCCGATGCGCTCAAGTCGCCGACATCGCGCGGGGCACACCGCGCGCATCCCGTTGTCGAGGCTCGTCGTGTCGATGGCCGCGCTGCTGATGGGCTCGAGCTGTTTTGGTGCGCGGTTTAGCGGTCCCGTGCACGTGACCCCGCCCAGCCATGATGCCGCAGGCACGCCATCGGACTGGGACGCGGTATTGCTAGAGCACACGCGGCGCAGCGAACCGTATGACTGGGCCATGCGCACTGCCGACGTCCGCGCGACGCTCGTGACGCCGCGACTGCGCGAGGCGTTTTTGGCGAACCGAGAGCGCTTTCACGGTCGTTTTTCGCAGCAGACCGCGCACGAGCTCATTGCCATGGGCGTGGTCGATGAGGGCGTTGACGCGCAGATGAAGTCGCATGCGGATGCGGAAGAGCAGGTGGTGATTTTTGTCGCGATGTTTGTCGCCGACCAAAAAAATCGCGACATCGCCGCGAGCTACACGATTTGGGACACGGAACTTGTGCGCGGCACGACCCACGTCAAGGCGCTGAAGATCGAACCCGTGCGCATGTCTGCTGCAGTGCGCGAGATCTTCTCGTACGTCGACCGCTTCGATGACTTGTACATCGTGCGCTTTCCGCTGCAGTCAGCGCGTGGCGTCGGTTTTTTGGCGCCGGGTGCTGAACCGCTGCGGTTGCAGATCCGCAGCACGGTGGCGCATGCCGACATGCAGTGGGACATCGCCGAGTAACTCGATTGTTCAGCATCGCGATTGTTCACCTCCCAAGGTCGATGCACTCGATTGTTCATCTCCTAAGCAAGTGACGCCGACCCCCGTCCGCGTTGCGCCCGAGCGAGAGACGCGTGCACTCAGACCCACTCAGCAACCGCCTTCGCAAAAATCAACTGCGCTTGACCGCGAAAGCGGCTCGCGATGCAGTGAGCTGCTTTCGCGTTTACGACCGCGACATGCCGGAGTTTCCGATCGCGGTCGACCTCTTTGAGGGCACGGCAGCGGTGATGCATGTGTATGAGCCCCGCCACGGCATTTCGGATCAGGACGTGGCAGCGATGGCTGAG
Source organism: Deltaproteobacteria bacterium (assembly GCA_043744135.1). GTDB lineage: Bacteria > Myxococcota > UBA727 > UBA727 > VGSZ01 > JAYTVG01. The sequence continues at coordinate 2,987 of JAYTVG010000141.1, forward strand.
CTGGTCGCGGACGCGCTGCGGTTGTCGGACGCACGCGTATTCGTGAAGCGTCGCCGCAGCGCGGTCGGCGGCACCGGCTACGCATCTGAAGTTACAACCGCGGCCGCGAAGGAGCTCGTCTTTGAATCCGGGCTGACGTTTTTGGTGAACTTCGTTGACTACGTGGACGTCGGCTTGTTCTTGGACCACCGCAATTTGCGCCGCCGCGTTCGCGATGAAGCGCGCGGGCACGACGTCCTCAACCTGTTCGCGTACACCGGCTCGTTTAGCGTCTACGCAGCAGCTGGCGGTGCCCGCAGCACCACCACCGTCGATCTTTCGCCGCGAACGTTGCAGTGGGCACAATCGAACATGTCACAAAACGGATTTCGCGACGCAGCACACCGGTTCATCGCCGCGGACGCGATGGAGTTTCTGCGCGCCGATCCGCAGCGTTACGACTTAGTGGTTGTCGATCCGCCCACCATCTCAAAGAGCAAACGCGCCGCCAGCGATTTTGACGTGCAGCGCGATCACGCCGCGTTGTTGGCGCGCGCGTTTGAGCGGCTGCGTCCCGGTGGAGTCGTTTACTTCTCAACCAACTTCGCCAGTTTTCAGATCGATCGCACTTTGACAGCGCAAGAACTGAGCTCCGCAACGGTCCCGTGGGATTTCCCGCGCCGGCCGCTCGTGCATCGTTCGTTTCGGCTCCAGCGCTGAGACGTCGACGGCGCCGACTGAGCACGCCATCGTTGCCCGCTACCGACAGCTGAACCGACGCTGCCGACGCGCGCACATGTACAGCTCTACATCCGTGACCGCACGCTGCGTCAGCGATCGCGTGATGCAACCGATGCCGTGGCGAGCCGACGCGAATCGCGCGTGCACGATGCATTTTCGGGTGGGCGCGTGCGCGCGCTCGACGAAACGCGCCGCGAAAACGATCCGCGAGATCGCTTGAGACACTTTTTTTTTAAAAATTTTCATCTGCGCTGAGAAAAAAAACATTTCACCGCGCGACAAAAAATAAATTTCGCGGCGTGGTGCAGTGTCGCGTGTTTGTCGACGACACTGCGATCGCTGTTGCGCGAGTGAGCGCGTTACGCGCGAACGAAACAACGCGAGCAAACGCGCGGATGAACTGTTCAAACGCGGCGCCTCACAGCAGTGATTCGAAAAAAAGACTGGCAATGATGCCTGTTAAAGGATTACAAATAGCGCAGAGCACTTCTGCTCACGTTCAGCGAGACCGAATGCAACACGCAAACACTCAACACCAAGCCGATGGACCGAGGTCTTCACAGATGCTCGGGACCCAAGGTGGCGCGTTGGGTGGTGTTCAGACGTTCAAAGTTGCACGTGGGCACAGCGTTTCAGCGGACGTCGCTTCACGGCTTGTGACACGAGAGTGTCTCAAGCCAGGCGTGACCAACCTGTGCGTTGTGAAGCGCCCCCACCCGTCCACGCATCATGTGATGCGTGTGGCGAAAAGTTTCCGGAACCGGCGCGCGGTCGCACTCTCGCGAGTGTCCCACCGCGCGCGAACCGGGCCGGATGCCAAGCGCGCAATCATCGATGACCGCGGCATAGGTGCCGTTGTCGTCGACGCGCGCATTCACTAGGAGAAGCCGATGGCTGCCAAAAAGAAAAAGAAGGCTGCGAAGAAGAAGGCGAAGAAAAAGGCTGCTAAGAAGAAGAAGTAGCCTTTGCGCGGGCGTATGCCCGCGCAGTTCGTCGCCGTAGGTTCGCTGAGGTGGCAACACCGAAGCGATCGATCCGGCTCCGACGTTCGGTTGACGGTTCATTCCGAGAGGGGTGCGCTGCAACCGAACGTCGATTTTTTTTGCGCGGTCGGATCCGTCGTCGAACGTGTGGGTGGTGAATTACTTTGTTCACCTCCCAGGGTCGGTGAAATCGCCCCACGCGGCTGCTGAAGACAGCAAAAGTTGTCGCAAGGCCACCATCAAAAATGCCAACGGCTGTCGCCGCACGTTCTTGCTGGCTTGCAAATGAGCACGGCGATCCGCCCACCAGCACAATGAAGCTGCGCGCGTCTCAACATAATTACACGTCAAATGTAGTCAAACTCGGTACACCGAAGCGACGCACAACCGCACCCAAAGCTGCGTGCCGTGCCATCGGCTTCACGTGCGCAAAGACGTCGGCTGCGCGCGGTCGACGTGCGGCGTCGGTGCTCAACATCTGCGCGATCTCCTGCGTCAGCTTTTGCGGACCGTGCAGCGCAGATGCGTTGTCGCGGTAGCGCGCGCCCGCCATGAGCTCCCACGCCATCACTCCTAGCGCGTAGACGTCGGCGCTTTGCGCCATCGGTGCCGCATGAGCGGCTTCGGGTGGTGCGTATCTGGGGCGCGTCATGCGGTCGGTGTCCCCTTCGACACGCACGGCGGACAGGTCGATGAGCTTGAGTTCGCCGTGCCGCGACACGAGCACGTTTGACGGCGCGACGTCGCCGTGAACCAACTTGTCGGCGTGCGCGTGCACGTGGGCCAGCGCCAACGCGACGCCGCGCACCACGACCGCGCACAGCTCCGGGTCGAGTCGCCACGCTTGCTCGCCGGTGCGGGCGCGCACAATGTTGCGTAGACCGTGGAGGCTTGGACCATCCACCAGCTCAAGGACGCTGAACAGTTCGGCATCGGACGCATCGAGATCCAACGCGCGAACGAGGTGCGGGTGATCGAAGCTCGCGAGCAGTTGCGCCTCGCGCACGAACGCTTGCACGCGCGCAGGCTCGTCACGGTGGTGCGGGTGCAGGCATTTGAGCGCGACCCTGCGCCCACCGCGCTGCGCCAACCACACGGACGCGGCCTCGCCGCGTCCGATCACATGCAGCAGCGTGTAGCCGCACAAGGTCGGGTGCCGCGGACTCATGGTGACACTGTGCGTGCGGCGGTGATGACAGCGCGCATCGCTAGTGTCGTAGCGCACGGAGGCGTCGCGGATCTTTGGGCGCGTCGTTGTTGAGCGCTCGGGTGAGCGCCGCGGCTCGCGCGTGTTGTCCGCTACGCCGGTAAAACGCGATGAGGCGCGACTGAAACAACACCGCGCCGGGGTTGTCGTTGATGAGCGTTTGGTGCGCGCGCAGTGCGATCTGGCTTTCGTGGGCCGCCTCCGCCGCGTCACCGAGGCCCCACAGCGCCGGCACCGCATGCGGGTCGGTTTCGAGCGCCGCTTGGTAGTGCTGCATCGCCCCGAGCGCGTCATCAAGCGCCATCAACACGTCCGCGAGACGCGTATGCGCTTCGACGTTGCGGCCGTCGATTGCGATGGCGTCCGCATAGGCATCGCACGCGGCCGTTGCTGCGCCGCGTCGCACCAACCAATTGCCGTAAAACGTGTGCGCCGCCGCGTCGGAGGGCTCTAAGCGCAACGCGGTGCGATACGACGCCGCGATCGACCCCGCGTGCGCGGCGTTGTTGGCGTCGTTTGTAAACGAAGACGTGGTCTCAAGTGTCAGCGCCCACTGCACGTGCGCACCCGCTGAGCTCGGGTCCACGTGCATCGCTTGCGTCAGCAACCCTAATGCGGCGTCGGTGTCGCCGGCGTCGCGTCGCGCGATCGCTTGCGTCACCAGTTTCGCGGCGTCAGCGGCATCAGCGGGCGTGCGCTGCCGGTAGACCATCAGCGGCAGCGGCGATTGAGCTGGCGTAGCGCGCGCCGCGAATCGCATCGGCAGCGCAGTGTGAGCGCAGCCGCTCGACACCAGCGGCGTCATGGCGACGAGAAACACGACACGCGCGATACGGCTCACGTGCACGGGTAACCACAAAGCACCGCATGCGCAACGAGGGCTGCCGATCCCTGCGCCCCCTGTAGCGCCGCGGCACGCTGTGGCATCGTATCTGCGTGACTTCTCCTTTCCATCTCGATCCCGCCGCTGCGCAGCACTTGGGCTTTACGCAGTTCATGGAGCTGTTGCGGTCATTGTGCCGCAGCCCTTACGGCGCGCAAAGCGCGGACGCGGAACCGTTCGCGCTCACGTCCGCGGATTTACACGCGCGGCTCGATCAAGCCGTGCAAGCCAAAGACGCCGTGGCACGCAAAGTCGCGCCGCCGTTTTTTGATGTGCGCGAAATCCGGCCCCACCTTGCCGCGGTGCAAAAAGGCATCGTGCTTGGAGCCAACGACTTGATCGACGCCGGCAAGACGGCGGACGCGATCGGGCGCATCAAAGACGTCGTCGTCGCGCAAGGCGAACGGGCGCCGCAGTTGGTGGAGCTCGCGCACCATCTCTGCGACGAACGCCGCTTCAGCCGCCGCGTGCTGGCTGCCTTCGACGAGACCGGCCAACTCAAAGACGACGCCTCGCATGCACTTGCCAGCCTGCGCGCGCGGCTGCGTCAGCTGCGTGCCGAAGCGCAACAGCAACTGCAGCACCTCATCCACACGCTGGACGGGCAGGGGTACCTGCAGGATCGCAACTTTACGGTGCGCAACGATCGCTACGTGCTGCCGGTGCGATCCGAAGTGCAGCGCTTGGTGGAGGGCATCGTGCACGATGCCTCGCAAACGCATCAAACAGTCTACGTCGAACCGCGCGCGCTGTTGGAGGTGGGCAACCGCATTAAGATCGCGCAAGCCGAGGTGGTGCAGGAAGAGGAGCACATCTTATTTACCTTCAGCCAGGAGCTCGCGGAACGGGCCGATGATCTGCGCGCCGATCTGAGCATCATTGGCGTGCTCGATGCTGCGTTTGCGCGCGGCACCTACGCGCACGTCGCCGGCGCGACCAAACCACGGCTGGCGGTGGACGCGAGCTTGAGTCTGCGGGGCGCGCGGCACCCATTGCTCGCCTACACCCGCGGCTTGCAA
>JAYTVG010000142.1:0-7791 GCA_043744135.1 Deltaproteobacteria bacterium
GGCTTTGGTGGACCCGGCTACGCCATCGCTTGCGAAAACTCGGATGCGGCGTTTGTGCGCGGCGCCGTCGGCATGGCCACGTCTGGCAAGGACACGGGTGGTAGCCAGTTTTTCTTGATGCACGCATGGCAACCTCACCTAGATGGGCGCTATACGCTGTTCGCACATGTCACCGCGGGCCTCGATGTGATGGACGCGCTACAGCCCGATGACGTCTTGGAGTCGGTGAATTTCCTCACCGCGTTTGGGCCCCGATAGCCCAGCGACAAGGAGCCGCGTGAGACATCTTAGGACCGGGTTCGACCTCGAGGATCGCGACACGCTGCAACGCGTGCTGGTGCGCGCACAGCTGCTCAAGCGCCAACGCGTTGAGCGGCGCTTGGCGCCGAGTCTGTCGGGACGCGTCATCGGCATGTTGTTTCACCGTCCGTCGACGCGCACGCGGGCTTCGTTTGAGGCAGGCATCGCACTGCTCGGTGGCGCCACTGTCGTGCTGCACGGTCGCGATACGCAGCTGCAGCAGCCCGACCTGCTGCGCCGTTTGCCCATGGTTGAAGAACCGCACCGTTTGCCGCCAAGCGCCGGTGAGTTGTCCGAGGCCCGCCCAGTAGGCGAGCCGCTGCGCGATGCGGCTCGCGTGCTTGGGGGCTACGTCGATGCGCTGGTCGTGCGCATGCAAACCCATGACGACATGATGGAGCTGGCGCGTCACGCGCGCGTGCCGGTCGTCAACGGACTGTCACAGCGCGATCACCCGTGCCAAGCGGTCACCGACGTGTTGACGGTGTTTGAACGCCGGGAGCGCCCGTTTGAGTTGAAGTGGGCATACGTGGGCGAGGTGACCGGCGCCATGCACGGGCTCATCGCGATCGCGGCACTTGCGGGCATCGCGCTTCGCGTGGCACTGCCGCGCGACGCAAGCCCGGACGCGGCCGTGTGGAGCAAAGCCACCTCGATGTCCAAAACCGTCACGCGCGCCGACAGCGCCGTCGACGCTGTCAAGGGTGCAGACGTCATCTGCACCGACGCGTGGCCATCGATCGACGGGCTGACACCGCCCGCACGCGCCGCCCGCATCGCGCAGCTGCAGAGCTTTCGCGTCGACGCTGCGCTGTTGCACCACGCGGCTGACGAGCACTTGGTGCTGCACCCGTTGCCCGCCCACCGCGGCCTTGAGATCACAGACGACGTGCTTGAGGGCATGCGCTCGGTGGCGTTTGAGCAAGCCAACAACCGCTTGTGTGCGCAGCAGGCGCTGATGGAGCTGCTGTTGGGTGTCGGGTAGGCGCGTTGGCAACGATCGAACGGCGGCCATGCAGCAGACTGGCCGTCACGACACCCGGCGTGGTAACGCTCGGCATGCGCGACGCGCCACGATTAGTCACGCCGCCACTGTCGCGGTGGTCGGCCAGGCCGCACGGCGTCATTGGCATGACGGCGATCGTCGTGTGTGTGTTGTTGGCGCCAACCAGCAGGGCGCAGCGCGAGTTCGTTTCGGAGGTGCCGACGCGGCCCGCGCTCAAAGACGTCGACGTCGACGCGCCCGATCCCGCCCGCCCGCCAAAGCCGTCGGCTGCGCCGGCAAAACCTCTGGCACCAACGGGTCCTTCAGGGACTGTTGCAAACGGCGTGTCGTTGCCAGCGAAGCAGCCACAGTCCGCCGCGGGCAAAGCCGCCAAAGGTAAGGGCATCAGCACGCCGCCGCCTGAGGCGCCGCCGGCAGTGTCACCGCAGGGGTTCGTCATTGCCCCGACAGGTCGGGCGGCGTTGCTTGAAAAGTGGGAAGTGCGCGCGCGCCAGGTCCGCAAGCATGACGTCGTGGAAGCGCGCAAACTCGTGCCCATGCTCGACGACGCTCTGCTGGACGTCGGCGTGCAAGGGACCCACGGCGGCTACGCGTCGGCCGCAGCCGCGCGCGCGTTGGTGGACGAGTCGCTGCAATCGTCGTCGGACGGTGACGAAGACCAAGCGCTCGCGTTGTTAGAGACCGCCCGCCGCAGCGCGCCCGACTTGCCGCTCGTGAGTGGCGCACTCGCCCTCGTGGCGTGGCGCGCAGGTGACGTCGGCAGCATGGTGGACGCGGTCGCAAAGACCGTCGCTGCGACCCTGCGCGATGGCGCGGGGTTTGCCGGCCTCGCCCAGCGGGTGGTTGCCGGCGCGTGCTTGCTGGTCGCGCTGTTGTTGCTGTTGTTCGCGGTGCTGCTGAGCGCGCCGCTCGTGCGCTATTTGGCGTTCGACGTCGTCATGCGTCTACCAAAAGGCGCTCGCCAGTTCCAGGTCGTCGCGCTGTTGGTGTTGTTGATGTTGCTGCCCCCGTTGGTCGGAGCGGGCCCGATTTTTTCGTCGTTGTGGGTGATCGCGCTGACGTGGGGCTACCTAAACCGCCCCGCGCAGATCGTCGCCGCCCTCCTGGGAGCCGCCGCTTTCGCGTTGCCGATCGGCTTGTCTGCACTGGCGCGGCTCGCCGCTTACGAAGGCTCGTCAACGCAGCGCGCGTTGGCGGCGCTGAGCTCGCTTGACGCCGCCGACGAACTCGCGGAATTGCGCGCAAGCAGCGCGGAGCTCGACGCGCTTCAGCACGCAGCGCTCGGCTTCGCCGCCAAGCGTGAAGGCGACCTCGCGTCCGCGCGCACGCATCTCGATGCGAGCGTCCGCATCGCCGGCGCGGACGACGTCGACTTCGCGTTTGTGCAAGGCGAGCTCGGCGTGCTCGCTGCGCTCAACAACCAAGACGACAACGCGCTTGCGGGCCTCGGCAAAGCCGTCGCCACCGACGCGAGACTCACCACTGCGCTGTTTAACATCGTGTCGATCCACTTGCGCGCCGGTCGCGCGGACAAGGCGGACGCAGCGACTAAACAAATGGCGCAAGGCAGCGACGACCTCAACACACTGCGGCGCGTCACGTACCGCGTGCCCGATCAAACCGTCAATCACAACCGCGCCTTTGTCGACGTCGTGCCCCCACCTGGGAGCTTTTTGTACCGTGGTATGGCGCCGAGCGCACGCTCACGAGCGATTGAAGAGGAACTCTCGAGCACGGCGCTGGCGGGCCAAGTCGGTGAGCGCGCCGCGGCCTTGTGTTCGGTGTTTTTTGCGCTGTGCGCGTTGTGGGTATTTCTCAAACCGCGCGTTTACCCGTCGGTGCCGTGTGACCTTTGCGGGGCGCCGAGCGCCTCGGCGGGTCCATCGCGTGCGGGTGGCCCCACCAAAAGCGCCATGCCCGGAGTGTGCGCGCAGTGCTTTCATGTGTTCGTCTCGACGCGCTCGCGCATCGATGCTGGCGTGAAGCTGAAAAAGGAACGGGCCATCGCGTCGCGCAACAAGCGTCACCAGCGGATGTTGTGGTTGTTGTCGCTCGTGTGCCCAGGCGCAGGCCACCTGTACGTCGGCGCCGCCGCGCGTGGCACCGCGCTCGCTGCCGGATTTTTCAGCGCGCTGTGGGTGATCGCGCTGGCGCTCGGGCTTTGGCCGGCATCACGGCCGGTGGGCACCGTGATCGAAACGGCCGCGATGTTGCTCGCTGGCGTCGGCGCCCTCGTCGTTTGGATGTTGGGTTTGCGCAGCGCCGCCGGGCTCGCGCGCGATCTGCAAAGGAGGAAGTGATGGTGCTGCGCGGGACACTCGGCGATTTCGGCCTGCCAGATATCTTTCAACTCGTGGGGCACCAGCAAAAAACCGGTGTGCTGTTGCTGAAGGACCGCGAGATCGAGGTGCGCATCTCGTTTGTCGAGGGCAACGTCGTCAAAGCGGAGCAAACCTCCAGAGACAAAAGCGAGCTGCTCGGCAGCATCATGGTGCGGGCTGAGGTGCTCACGCAGGCGCAACTCGATCAAGCGCTCGACACGCAGCAGCGCACGTTGCGTCGACTCGGCGACATCTTGATCGAGATGAACGTCCTCGATCGGCCAACGCTCAAGGAGTTCGCGCGCCTACAGACAACAGAGACGATCTATCGCTTGTTCTTGTGGAAAAAGGGCACGTACGAGTTCACGCCCGCGCCCGTCGACTACGACGACCAAAGTTATGAGCCGATCCGCGCGGAAAACATTTTGATGGAAGGGTTCCGGATGGTGGATGAGTGGCCCGCGGTTAGAAAAATCATCCCCTCCGCGAGCTGCACGCTGTCGATCATGAAGAGCCTGCCACCGGAGGCGAGCGCGAACCAAGACGAAGAAGACCTGCTGTCTGGCATGGCGGATGCGTTTGGTGCCAGCGAGCAGCCGTCGACACCCAACGTGAAACGCATCGGCGCATCGCAACGCCGCGTGTTTGTGTTCGTGCGCCCTGACCGCACCGTACAGTCTGTCGTCGACGTGTCGCGCATGGGTGAATTCGAAACCACCAAGGCGCTCGCATCACTCGTGCAAAACGGCTTTTTGCGGCTGCATTTGCCCAAGGTCGCTGACGTCGGCGACGCCGAGCCGATGACGATAAAGCGGGCGACGGACTTGGCATTGCCCGTGTTGACGCGTGTGGCGTTGTACGCCGCGGTGGCGGCGGCGATCGGTTTGCTCGTGCGCATGGGCTCGGTCGCGCAAACCGGCGCGTTGTCGTCGACAGGGCAGGTGTTTGAGTCGCATGCCGTGGCGGACGCGCTCGCGCAGACGTCGTTTGCACGCCTGCGCGACGCGATTGAGACGTATGTTTTGAAGGAGGGCAAGCTGCCCGCCCAACTCGACGTGTTGGTGCAAAGTGGACTGCTACAGGAGCGCGACTTGCGCTTCCCCTACGACCAACCGTTCGCCTACGCCGTGCGGGTCGGTAGCGATGGCGAAGCCGTCTATCAGCTCGCCCTCCCCTTGTGATCGCGAGCTGTTTGGGCGTGTGTCGTTGTTGCGGGCGAGGAGCGCAGCAAGTGGGCGCGTACAGTTCGTGAACCTTTTGACAGGGTGGGGCCTTGGCCGGTAGCTTGACCCCTTGGCCGCCACGCAAGAAATCCTGTCGACGCACGAGCCTGCGGAAATTCTTCCGCGGAAGTTTGATCGGTATTTGTTGCTCAAAAAGATCGCTACGGGCGGCATGGCCGAGATCTATCTCGCCAAGCAGTCGGGCCTTGAAGGCTTCGAGAAGGTGGTGGTGCTCAAGCGCATCTTGAGCCACCTCGCGCAGGACGAAGAATTCGTCTCGATGTTTTTGGATGAAGCGCGCATCGCCGCAAAACTCAGCCACCCCAACATCGTGCAGATTTATGACCTCGGCAAGGCGGACGACACCTACTACATCGCCATGGAGTACGTTTCGGGCCGCAACGTGCAGCACCTCGTCGCCAAGCAGCAAGAGCGCGGCGAAACCATCCCGGTCGAGCACGTCGTGCGCATCGTCGCTGGCGTCTGTGACGGGTTGTTTTACGCGCACTCGCGCAAGGATTATAACGGCCAACAGCTCAACATCGTGCACCGAGATATCTCGCCGCAAAACGTACTCGTCAGCCTTGCTGGCGGCGTCAAGGTCGTTGACTTCGGCATCGCCAAGGCCTCCACGCAGCTGGCACAGACGCGCGCTGGCGTGCTCAAGGGCAAGTACGCGTACATGAGTCCCGAGCAGGTCAAAGGCGCAAAGATCGACCACCGCAGCGACATCTTTGCGGTCGGGCTCGTGATGTACGAGATGTTGACGGGCCAGCGCGCGTTTGAGCGCGAGTCGTCGCTCAAGACCCTCAAGGCGATCGTGCAAGAAAAGCCGTTGAACCCGCGCGAGCTCAATCCAGAAATCCCGATGGACGTCGTCAAGCTGCTCAGCAAGGCGCTCGAAAAAAACCCCGACAAGCGCTACAAAACCGCGCAAGAAATGCAGCTCGCGCTCGAGGAGTATCTCGAGACGTCGCCCAAAAAATCCAACAACGTGCGGTTGTCGCGCTTCATGTACGACGTGTTTGACGACGAGCTGAGCTCCAAAGCCGGCACGCTTTTGGACGAGGACCTGGGCGAGATCGTGATCCCAGTGCCCGCGGGCGCGAAGATCGAGCCGATGGTCGAAGAAGACGTTGACCACCACACCTTGTCCCAAGCGCTCGCGCCCGCCGTCGAAGACGTCGCGGCAAAAAACAGCGGGCCGCGGCCTGGCGTTTCAAAACCTCGAGAAGCGTCACCTCCGCCCGTCGACGACGACCCCGACGACGGCCTGACGTTGCCGGCCGCGGATCTCGACGAGGTGATGCGGCGGGGTGAAGCCAAAGCGCAGGCGCGCGCCGGTGCGCGTGCACGACCCGCAAACCCGCAAGGAGCGCTCACGAGTTTTGAGGCCGACGACGCGCTTGCGCCACGCGGCGACGCACAAGCCGCGGCACTGCTCGCGAAGGTCGAGGCCATGGCGGCGGCGGACAACGCCGAGACCCGCGCCGCGCTCGCTGCCGTGCTGGACCCTGCGATGCGTGCCGCGACGGGACCGCTGATGCCTGCGGAATCCATGATCGTGGGTCCAAACGGCCGGGTGTCCGCGGCGCCCGACGGCATCCGCCCGCCTGCCCGCATCGCGCGCCCGGGTGATTCTGCGCAGCAAACGCCCGCCCCGGCACCTCCGCGGCGGCCAACCCCAGAGGCGACGCGCGATTTCGTCAGCCCGCCGTCGCATTCGACCCAGCGTGAGTTAGGCCAACGTGAGTCAGGCCAGCGTGAGCCGGGTCAGCGAGAACTGGTCCCGCGCGATGCCGACACTCAGCGCACGCAGCGCGCGCCGGCGGCTGCGCGCTCGGTGGCGGCACAGACCGCGGGCGTCGTCGCCGGCTTGCTGTTTTTGTCGTGCATCATCGGCACGGTGGCAATCGCGCTGTTGTTGCCGGCCGCGGGCAAGCCGGTGGAGTTTGGCGCCGTCACGATAGCGACCGTGCCCGCGGGGGCGCGTGTCATGCTCGATGGCGACGACATGTTGGTGGGCGTCACGCCGCTTCAGTTGGTGGTGCCGCTGGTCGGCGAGCACGTCGCGGAGCTCACGCTTGAGGGCCACAAACGCGTGCTGCAGCCGTTCGCGTTTTCGGCGGACGCCGTTGTTGCCGACGTCAACGTGCGGCTCGAACCCACGCCGTAACCCACGCGCTGCCGCGGTGAGGCAGCCTCAGGCAGCGTGCGTCAGCTGCGCGCTTGTGGTGCGGGAGACGTCGCTTGCGGCGGGATCGTCGCGGTCAAGCAACAACCCGCGTCCGAGGCCAACGACGACGCGCACATCTGAAACGAGGCGGGGCCGATCGTTAAACTCCAGCGACAAGATGGCGCCGTCGACGACGTCTAACGCCCGCGCCTCATCGGGGCTGAGGTGCAGTGTGCGCCGCGGTGTCACCAACCCCGATGCGAGCACGACGGTGCCGCGCGGTCCGCGTAGCGTACAGCCAACCGAGCCTTGTGGTGTGCGGCGGGCGCGAGTCGCGTCGATGCCCAACGTGTGCAAGTCGGCGGGCGACACGCGGACCTCGGTGTGCGGCACGCAAGGTCCGACCACGCGCACGCGCCCGAGCGCTGCCTCGTCGACGGCGACCGAGACATCTTCGGCGCACGCAAACGTGCCGCCGACCGGCAGTGCCGCAAGCGCTGTGAGCGCGACCCCAGCACCAAACAAACACTCCACGTGCACGGCGCTCAAGCGCACGTGGCGCGCGCGCAGCAACACCGGAAACGGCCGCTGGTTCACGCGCTACGCAGGGATGAACGAGGCGCGGCGCGCGACGTCGAAGCTGGCGTGAAGTTCTTGTTGCGTCATGACACCGGCGTCGAGCACCATCAAACATTCCTTCGCCAGCGACGTGTCCAACAAATATGGCCCGTCGGTGTTGATCGTGACGGGAATCTTGCGCTCCTT
>JAYTVG010000143.1:0-2374 GCA_043744135.1 Deltaproteobacteria bacterium
CAAGGCTCGATGACGTGGCAAGTGCAACAGTGCGACGTCGGCAGCGATGCGCTCATCGCGCACGCGGAGGATTGCAGCGGCGGCATCACGTACTTAGACGGCTTTGCAACCGTGGACGCGACACGCACGGTGTTTGGCGTGCGCGACACGCAGTACCTGATCATCGACTCCATCATCCCGGACACCGACCACAGCGTGGATCTGCAGCTCAGCGACGTTGTTCTGACGGAATTTTCGAGCTACCTGATTGCCGACGGCGACAGCGCCCCGCAAGGAATCTTGACACTGCACAGCGGCACCTTGTCGGCGTTGGTGCAGCCGGGCACGGCACAACGCGCCGACGATCCCAGCCAGCACGACGTCGCCACGCCGGTGGTGCGCATGACCGATGTGGTGTTGCGTGACGCGCACGCCACACTCCAGGCGCAAGGGATGATCTTCGACATCACCATCGCCGACGCCCACCTCAACGCCACCAACGGCAGCTACCGCGGCGTGCAAAACGCCATCAGCGGCACCATCACGATCGACGGCGCGGTGGTGAACGTGGGCGGTGCGCTCGATCCGACCTTTGAGCAATCGAGCTTCGACGCAACCTACGCCTGCACCGACAACCTGCTGGACGTGCTTTGACCGTGCGCGCTGTCACAGCCTGCGGGCAGCTTTGGCTACAGTGAACGCGCAACACCTACACGAAGCTGCCGAAACCTAGGGTGCAACATCAGGAGCGCACCATGACCGCCTTCACCGTCAAGCAGCTTTTCGCACGCATCAGCGGCCGCCCTGACGGCACTTTGACGCACTCAAACGTCAAGCAGTTTGCCAAAGACGCGGGCCTTGAGTCTGGTTGGATCGTCGACGAGCCCAAGCTCGCTGCCGGCGCGATGATGGACAAGTTTGGTGGCGATGGTGCGGTGTCGTGGGATCGCTTTCGCGGCCAGGCGATGTCGATGGTGCCCCCGGGCCTCCTCGGCAAGGTCGATCGCAACAGCTTGGAGGCGGTGCTCGACGCGCAGTGGAGCAAGCTTGACCCCAAAGGCACCGGCGCGTCGGTGGACGACATCAGCCGGTTTTTAGAAGGCGAATTGTGCGCGCGCGGCCAAAGCTTTGCGGGGACGAAGGCCGTCGCGGGCGCCAAGATGCTGATGCACGCCCTCGATTTTGACGGCGACAAGCGCCTGCAAAAGAGCGAGCTGAAGGGCTTTTTGCAGGACGTGTTGCAAGAAGCTGGCGTGTAGCGCACCGACAGCCGCGCCAGAAACGAAAACAGCCGCCCTTGGGCGGCTGTTTTTTTAGTCGACCAAGGAACTATCCCTTGGCGTGTTTGAGCGCTTCGGTGAGCTCAGGGACCGCCTTGAACAGATCTGCCACCAAGCCGTAGTCCGCGATCTGAAAGATCGGCGCTTCCGGTTCCTTGTTGATGGCGACGATGGTTTTTGATCCCTTCATGCCCGCGACGTGTTGAATCGCGCCCGAGATGCCGACCGCGATGTACAGCTCAGGTGCGACGACCTTGCCGGTTTGCCCCACCTGCCAGTCGTTGGGCACCCAGCCGGCGTCGCACACGGCGCGTGACGCACCGATCGCCGCACTGAGCACGTCGGCGAGCGGCTCGATGACGGTCTTAAAGCCCTCGGGTCCTTTGAGGCCGCGGCCCCCCGACACCACCACGCGCGCGTCCGATAGCGCTGGTCGGTCGGACACCACAGCGTCGAACTTCACAAAGCCCATCTTGCTGGTGCCCGGCTCCACCGTCACCGCGGCTATCTCGCCGGGCGCGCCCGACACCGGTGGCGTGAACTCGGTGGGGCGCACGGTGACGACCTTGATGGCGGTCGCGAGCTCGACGGTGCCGACAATGTTGCCGGCCCACATCGGACGCTTGAAGGTTTTGTCGTCGACGACGGCGGAGATATCCGACGCCATGCCGGCATCCAAACGGATGGCGACGCGCGGCATGAAGTCCTTGCCGGCACTCGTGGCCGCGGCCCACACGTGACTGGCGCCCAGCGTTTTTGCCAGGTCCGCGGTGACTTTGGCGTACGGCTGCGCGAGGCGATCCTTCAGACCAGCGTGTTCAGCGACGTGCACTTTTTTCACGAACGGCGCGATCGCTTTTGCAATGTCCGCCACGCCCTGCCCCATGACGAGGGCGTGCACGTCACCACCAACTTTGGCAGCAGCAGCGACAGCGGCCAAGCTCGCCTTCACGAACTTGCCGTTTTGATGTTCCACGACGACGAGATGAGTTGCCATTTGATGTCCTTGCGTTGTTCACCGATGGGAGAGGACGCTAACCGGGTCACTGGACGTCATCGACCTTGGGAGATGAACAGTGAAATTCACCGACCTTGGGAGGTGAACAAAGTAATTC
>JAYTVG010000144.1:0-7768 GCA_043744135.1 Deltaproteobacteria bacterium
CCGACGTCAACGCGCTCGGCGGTTTGGTTCGCACCTTCGAGGTGGTTCCTGATGCCGCGCGTCTCGCTTCGCGCGGAGTCGCGCTCGCAGACCTCAAGACGGCGCTGGAGGAAAACAACAAGAACGACGGCGCCGGCCGCCTCGACGAGGGGGAGGAGACTTTACTCGTTCGTTCGGAAGGACGCATCGCCGACATTGCCGATCTCGAGCGCATCGTCGTCAAGACCAAGGAGGGCATCAGCGTGACCGTCGCCGACGTCGCGGACGTTCGCATCGGAGCGCTGACGCGCTACGGCGCCGTCGTGAAGGACGGCAAAGGCGAAGCGGTCGAAGGTCTCGTGCTCGGCTTGCGTGGTGCGAATGCGCGCAGCGTCGTTGCCGGTGTGAAGCAAAAGCTCGCGGAGCTCGCACCCACACTGCCAAAGGGCGTGACGCTGGTTTCCTTCTACGATCGCAGCGACCTCGTCGCGCGTGCCGTCCACACGGTGCAAAGCGCGCTGCTCGAAGCGGTCGCCCTCGTGCTGCTGTTGCTCATCGTCTTCCTCGGCAACGTGCGCGCGGCCGTCACCGTCGCCATCGTGCTGCCACTTTCCGCGCTCGGCACGTTTATCGCGATGGACGCGGCCGGCATGTCCGCCAACCTCATGAGCTTGGGCGGTCTCGCGATTGCGCTCGGCATGCTTGTGGACGGCGCCGTCGTCGTCGTCGAAAACGTCGTCGCGCACATGGCTCGAGAAGATGAACGCTCCCGGTTACCTCGCTTGCACGTCATCTACCGGGCGACGCGCGAAGTCACCGTACCCGTCGTCGCCGGCGTGCTTATCATCGTCGTGGTGTTTGTTCCGCTGCTCACTTTGCAGGGACTGGAAGGGAAACTCTTTGCACCCGTCGCGCTCACGATCATGTTCGCGCTGGCCGGTTCATTGATCTTGTCGCTCACCGTCATTCCGGTGGTGGCGTCGATGTTGATGAGCCGCGTGTCCCATGACGAGCCGCGCGTGATGAAGTGGATTTCTCGCATCTACGCGCCGGTGCTCCGATGGTCCCTCGCGCATTCGGGGCGGGTTGTTGGTGGTGCCGTTGCGGCGCTCGTGCTCGCAGCAATCGTCTACACCCAGCTGGGCAAGACGTTCATGCCCCAGATGGACGAAGGGGCGATCATCGTGGGGGTCGAGTCGCTGCCATCCGTCAGCATGGATGGCTCGGCCGCGTTGAACGCTGCGGTGCAACGAGAGCTCATGGCTCGCGTTCCTGAAATCCGCGGCATCGTCGGGCGCTTCGGCTCCGACGAGATTGGACTCGACCCAATGGGGCTGAATCAAACGGACACGTTTTTGGTGCTGAAGCCCGAAGAGGAGTGGCGTGTCGCAAACAAAGCCGCGCTCATCGAAGAGATCCGCAAGGTCATGAGCAGCATCCCCGGCGTCGCATTCAGCTTCACCCAGCCGATCGAGATGCGTGTGTCCGAGATGATCATCGGTGTGCGTGGCGACCTCGCCGTCAAGGTCTTCGGGCCTGATCTCGACGTCCTCAACGACAGATCGACAGCCGTCGCCGAGGTCCTGCGAAGTATCACTGGCGCGCAGGACGTGTACGCAGCGCAAAATGATGGCGTGCAGTACCTGCGGATCGTCGTCGACCGCGCTGCCGCCGGACGGCTGTCGATGTCGGTGAACGAACTGCAAGACATCCTGCGTGCACAGGTAGCGGGCACAGAGGTGGGCGTGGTGCAGGAGGGCATGCGGCGCACGCCGATCCTGTTGCGTGGACCTGGCTCAGGAGTCGTCACGCCCGCGTCGTTTGATTCGCTATCGATCACGCTGCGCGATGGTCGCAGTGTTGCGTTGTCCACCATCGCATCCATCGAGCGCGTGGAGGGACCGCTCAAGATCGATCGCGAAAAGGGCACGCGGCAAGTCACAGTTGTGTCAAACGTGAAGGGCCGTGACCTCGTTGGCTTCGTCGACGAAGCGCGAGCGGTGATCGCGGCGAAGGTGCCGCTCCCCGATGGCTACCGATACGAATGGGGCGGCGAGTTCGAGAACCAACAGCGAGCGAGCGCGCGCCTTGCGGTGGTCGTGCCGGTGGCGTTGCTGTTGATCTTCCTCTTGTTGTTCTCCGCATTCGGCTCCGTGCGACAGGCGCTGTTGGTGCTCATGAACATTCCGCTCGCGCTCATCGGCGGCGTCGTCGCTCTCTTTGTCTCCCGCGAATATCTCTCCGTCCCCGCCTCGGTTGGCTTCATCGCATTGCTCGGTATCGCGGTGCTCAACGGCGTTGTCCTCGTGAGCCACTTCAACCAGCTGCGGGCGCAAGGTCTACAAATGGCGCGCGTCGTCGTCGAAGGCGCTGAACGCCGCTTGCGACCGGTGATGATGACGGCGTCCATCACGGCGTTTGGGCTGGTGCCGCTGCTGTTTGCGTCAGGCCCCGGCTCCGAGGTGCAGCGTCCGCTAGCGATCGTCGTCATCGGCGGGCTCGTGACATCCACATCGATGACGTTGCTGCTGCTGCCGATTCTGTATCGACGCTTCGGTGACAGGAGGGCGACATGAGCGGGCTTGTCTTGGTGCTCTTTGTCCCTGGCACGCTTGAAGATGACGTCGTTGATTGGCTACTTGCGCGATCCGAGGTGCGCTCATTTTTCTCAGCCGACATCGATGCCCACGGCCTCGATCAACGAAACATGTCCATCGCCGAGCAGGTCACCGGGCGACAGCGCATGAAGCGATTCGAGGTCGACCTCCACGAAGATCACGTTTCCCACGTCGTCATCGGTGTTCGTGAGCGGTTTGCCAAAGCGGCCCTGTCGTACCGTGTGTTGGTCGTCGGCGAGCAGGGCGTGACGTGATGGCGCAGGCCATCGGGACAGGGGCATTGCCCACGTCGCCACGCGGCCTCCGTCGCGAAGGTGAGCGATTTTGCGTCACGCGACGACCCGACGCGGCTACACTGGGGCACATGCGGCCTTGGCTCCGACCCCTTCTCGCGGTGCTTGGCTTCGCGCTCGCGATGCACGTCGGACTTCCGCTCACCGAATACATCTGTCGGTATTCGGGACACCGCGTGGTCACGTGCTGTTGCGGCGCAGACGAGCAGGGCAGCGCTCCCGCTTTGAAGGCTGCCTGTTGCTGTGATGTGCACGTCTCGCTGTCGTCCGCCGATCCACGGGTCGTTGAAGGACGACAATCCGCGACATCGCCGCCGACGACGATCGCGGTGGTCTTGTCGATGCCACAGCACGACGTCGCTGACACCATCGTCGCCGCTGCACTCATGCGGGCGGTTGTCGAGCGGCCGCCTGATCGAGGTCGCGATCTATATCTGCGCGTAAGGAGACTGCTGATCTGATGAGCGCGCGCGCAACCCCTCGACGTTTGGGTCGCGCGCGTGGCCGAGCTTTTCACCTCGAGGATTCCCTCGGGGCACTTGTCACATCAGGAGTACACCATGGATCGCCGTTCCTTCATCGCAACTTCCGCCGTCACTGTTACCGCCGCCGCCGTCGCGCATGCCGACACGAAGGCAGTACCAGCGACGACTGAGCTCACATCAGCAATCGCACGCTGCCTCACCGCCGCGTACGCTTGTCGCGAACACTGCCTCACGATGCTTGAAAAGGGGGATACGATGATGGTCGCGTGCATGCGCACCCTCGGCGACATGATTCCTCTGTGCGAGGCCGTGCAGCAGCTCGCAGCCTCAAAGAGCAAGCATTTGAAGAAGGCCGTTTCAGCTTGCATCGACGCCTGTGTGGACTGCGAGGCAGAGTGCAAGAAGCACGCGTCGATGGCTGCGCAGTGCAAGGCCTGCCTTGAGGCGTGCACCGCTTGTATCGCCGCATGTAAAACGGTCTAAGCCACCGCGTCGACGACCGGGAGAGCCCGGTCGTCGGGGTTTATGGCTGTGCGGGCGCTGCGCTGATGTCGGCGGCGCGCGCACTGAGCACGCCCTCGGTGGTCTTGAGCTGCGCGAGCGCTTCCGTCTGCGTCGAGGGCATGCGCAGCTGCAACAGCACAGCACCGGAGGCTATCGCGTGCTGCTGGATGTCCGCGTCTACCAACCGCGCGATGGCGGCCAGCCACAGGTCGCCCACCGACGCTGACACCATGAGCGCGATGCAACCGGGTGGCGCACACGCGCCGCGATTGATGTCGCCGCGTGTCTCGACCCCGACGATGTCGACGTCGGCTCGCTCGGGTGCGCGGGCTTCGAAGCGGAACTCGGCTGGTCCGCTGCGCGCAAACGCAGGGATGGTCACGATGACGTCGCCATTTTTCACGGTGTGCTCCGCTAACAATCCGCCCACCAGGACTTGCTCAACATCGTCGGCGCCGCTGACGTGAAAGCGCCGCGTGTCGCGGGGGCGCGCAGGGCGAACATGATCGCGGAGGTCAGCGGGACGGTCGACGTCAAATGCCACCGACAGCTGGTACGTGCTGCCGGGGTCGTCCGCGAACGGCGCGGAGATCTCAAGCAACAGCGCGCGACCCGGCGTCGGTCGTGGCCACAACATGCCGCGTCTGTCGGGGTGGCGCGTGTGCCCGTCTGCGTCGGTGAGGAGCGCCTTGGGTGTGCGGCCGTGGATCGGTTGCAGCGTGATGACGACGGTGCCGGTCGCAGACGTCACGAGGGTAAAACGATCGCGCGCGGTACCGGCGACCGTGCTGGTGACGACGGTGCTCTCAGCTGTCACCGCGAGCGCGCGCGGCGGTGTCGCAACATTGAGGGCCTGCTGTTTGGCCCCACCCAGCGCCGCGCTCACGGCAATCAAGACGCAAAACACCGCGGACATGGACGCCACTGTAGCGCAAGGATGGCGCGCGTGTGGTGCGGGTGTGGCGCAACCCGTGTTGGAGTGGCGCCACACTCGCGTACCCAACGCTTGCTACGGCACAAACACGCCGACGAGATCGACAACCACGTCGGCAGCGCCGCTCGACGTCACGCACGTGCGCAAGTCGCCCGACAGCGGCACGATCGCCAAGTTCGCGCGGGTGTCGCCGGCGCGCAGGTTGAGCGTCGACACGTCCGCGGGTGCCGCGCACGACGTCACGGTCACAAAGCCAGCGTCACGCGCGTCGATGCCCGCAACGTTGAGCACCACGGCGACGGCGTCAGCGGGAAGGTTTGCGGCGTCGGTGGCAACGTCGATGGTAGCGCCCGCCGCCAGTGTGCCCATCCACCCGCCAAAGCCCGAGCGCGTATCGAGCATGCGCGTGGGGTTGGCGGCGACGAAGCGCGCGCCGCCGCTCGATGCGAAGGTGCCGACCAAGTCGACGACGACGTCCGCATCGACGCTCGACACGATGCACAAGCCGGCCGCCCCCATCGTGGTGGTGACGAGTGCTGCGCGCGTATCGTTTGCGTTGAAGTTCACGCTGGAAAATTCGCTCGCGCTATCGCACGCCGACACGCGCGCAAAGCCGTCCGCGCTCGGGTTGACGACGGTGACGTTGACGGCGGCACCGACGGCGGGAGGCACCGGCAACGTGCGCGCGCTGTTGGCGGCTAAGCGCGAGCCGTCGTCGCGCGTGTCCATGATGCGCGTGGCCCGCGGCACAAAGCCCGCACCGACGCCCGCCGTGAGCGTCGCGCTGACGTCGACGATGACGTGGGCGCGCCCGCTGGTGAACACGTGCAAGTCGCTCGCCGCAACAAAGGCGCTGTTGGCGGAGGTGTCGCTGGCCGCGTAGTTGAGCGTCGAGGTGTCGGGTCGCGCGCCCGCGCCCCACGTGGTCAAATAGCCCGGGTCGAGGGTGTCGGTGGCGACGACAGACACGATGGCCCCCGCCGGCGCGCCGGCCAACGTCACGGTCACGGGTGTGCTGGCGTCGGCGCGCACGCCCGTGTTTCGGGTGTCGACGATGCGCGCGGCACTGGTGGATGCGAGCGCCAGCGGGGCCGATGCCGCCACAAACATGCCGGTCGCGCGGTCGCCGGTCGGCAGCGACTGCGGTGGCGGTGGTGGCGGCAGCGTGGCGTCGCCGAAGCGGTCCAAGCGCAGCGGCAGATACCCTTGCAGATCGCTGGCGAACGCTTTCATCGCGCGCGGCGGCAAGCCGTTTGAGTAGTGCTCGAGCTCGCAAAAGGTCCCTTGGTCTTGGTCGATCCAGCCGCCAAACACGCGGATGTGGCCAGTGAAGCCACCGCTGGACAAAGGCGCGCGCGTCCGGCGGTTGAGCGCGTCGCCCGGCAACAGCTCGCTGGCATCGATCTCGTGCACGCCTGTGTAGTTTGCGTACGGTGGGAAGTTGTCGGTGACAGCACCCGGCATCGGCAGCTCCCACGCCAGCGAGGTGTAACCAGAGCAATCGGTGCGGTAGCCCTCAAAGGTGCGAAACATCGAATAGGGCACTTGCAGATCGATCCAGCGCAACACCCGCTGCATGGCGGCGGTGCGGTCGCCGGCAGGGGTGCGGGCCAAGATCGCCTCGCTGCTGCACGCCGATGAGGCGACCAAGGCCCCCTCTTCGCCGAGGCCTGCCTGACCAGGTGTGGCCGCGATGCCGATGTCGCCGTCGAGGGTATTGGCGCAGCCCCCGGTGCATAACGCCACCGCCCACGCACCCAGATAAAGTCCACGCGAGCTCGTTTGATGACTGATCATTCAGCATTACCTCCGGGCGCAGATCTAGGTGAATATTGTGACCAGGTCGTCAGGCAAATGACCGATGGGTGGACCGCACACCTCTCGCTCGCGTGCGGCGCCCGGGCTACACTTGCGCCATGCGCTTGGGCCTTTTCCTCCTCGTGTTGGGTTTGTGGCCGCTCGCCTCGTGCACACCTGGCGCGAGTGGGTGCGCGACTGCGGCCGACTGCTCCGCCGGCTTTGCCTGCGTCGTCGATGGTGCCGACAGCGTGTGCGCCCCCGCGTGCGCCGCCGACAAACGCTGTGCAGACGGCACTGCATGCGTGCTGGCAAACGGTGCCGTCGAAGGCGCGTGCTTGCGGCTGGGCAACGACTTGCCACTCGACGCGACGTGCACCCAAGACCGCGACTGCGCCAGCGGGGCCTGCATCGGCGACACGAGCAAGGTCTGCGCGCAAGTGTGCACGCCCGGTGACGACTGCCCGGGCACGCGCCGCTGTGCATTGGACGTGTTGCGTCACGTGTGCGCGGAGCCGACCGACGACCTCGCCGACGGCAGCTCCTGCACGTCATCGCTGCAGTGCACGTCGGGCACGTGCGTGATCGCACCCACCGAGGACACCGCGCAATGCTCCGCGGCCTGCAGCGCCGACGCCGACTGTGTCGACGCGCTGGTGTGCGCGCGCTTGGAGTTCGGCGCGCGTGCGTGCGTGGCGCTGGTTGAAGATGGCGCCCGCTGCGACGTCACCGGCGACTGCGTGGGCGGCTTTTGCGTGCAGGATCGCGACGGCATCAAAAAGTGTGCGTCGGCGTGCGGCGCCGAGCAGTCGTGCGTCGCCGATTTTTTCTGCGTCGCCGATGACAACGGCGCCGACGTCTGCCTGCCGCGTTTGGACAATCGCGCGCGCGGCGAGAGCTGTGCGAGCAATCGCGAATGCCAAAGCGGTTTGTGTCGCCACTTCGTCGACGCTGACGCCGTCGATTTGGGCACGTTGTGCTCGGAGCCCTGCGCGGATGTCGTACCGCGTTGCGAGGCGCCGATGCTGTGCTGGGGAGGAACGCCCCCCGTGTGCGGCCCCGGCTAGCGAGCTGTGGACGTCGCTGGCGTTGTTGCTTCGCTGTGGTGCTCAGTCACATAGAGGAACTATGTTCCTTGCGCTCCTCGCTCGCGCCTAG
>JAYTVG010000145.1:0-2369 GCA_043744135.1 Deltaproteobacteria bacterium
TGGCCTTTGCCGACGCCGCCGATGGCGGGGTTACAGCTCATGGCGGCGATGCGATCGATCGCACCCGTGACCAGCAGCGTGCGCTGCCCCAAGCGCGCAGCCGCCAGCGCCGCCTCACAACCGGCGTGGCCGCCGCCCACCACCAGCACGTCCACGTCGCCCGCACCGGGGGCGCGCACATCCGGAGCGAAACTACCGATACCCCTCGACGTCATGGCACACTTCCACGCTGCACCTGCGGACTCGCTTGATAAAGCGCGAGAGGAGTGCGGGGAAATTCATCGACCTCGGGAGATGAACAGTGAAATTCATCGACCTCGGGAGATGAAGAACGAAATTCGGTCGTCGTTGTGGAGTTAGTCATGCACGCACATCTTTCGCGCCCTTACCATGCCACGCAGGCCGCGCTTGCAAAGAGGGTCGTGCGCCGGCTGTTGACGGTGTTGGCCCCCATCGTGTTGGTCAGCGTGCTGGCGTCAGCACCGGCCCACGCTCAGTTTAGAAACGGCGGCATCCAGGTGAGTGCGGGCTGGTTGGGCCTCGGCACGCTGGTGGACCCGCTGCTTGGGCCGTCGTGGAACATTCACGACCAGCCGACCCTCGGCGCGGGCTACCAGATGGCCATCGGCTATAACTTATGGTTCGAGGTCATCCACGCATCCATCGGCGCCAGCTGGGTGCGCATCAGCAGCCTCGACGTCATCGAGCCGGTGTTTTCCTTTAGCGTCGCCAGTGGGCTGCGCTACAATTTCCTCGAGGAAAAATTCCGCCCGTTCATCAGCGGTCACTTGCACTACCAACACTTGCTCGCTGTGACCGAAAACGCGCCGATCCCGACCAACACCCTGCTGGGCAACGCGCCGTTTTGGTTGGGTGTGCGCTTGGGAGGCGGCGTCGAGTACTTCCACGCCGATGAGCAGAGTTTGATGCTGCTGGGCGGGGTGATGGTGTTCACAGGGCTCAACGCGCCGCCACCGGGGGGCCAACAGAGCTTCGTGCTCCCCTCCTACCTGCTGCGCTTCAGCTACCAAGTGTATTTTTAGGCGCGGGTGCGCACCGATGGCCTGGTACAGTGCGCGCATGCGAACCACCTCACGCAGCTCCGTGGTCTTTTTCTGCTCGCTCGCGGTCGCGGCGGCGTTGTGCGCAGCGGCATTCGCGCGCCCCGCCGTCGCATGTGGCGGCGTCGTGCAGCCGCCGACCGGTACCGTCGCGCAAAAAGGCCAGACCTCGCTCATTGTCGTCGATGGCGCGCGCACGCACGTCGTGCTCACCATCAATGTGCCGACCGCTGACAATGCATTCGGTGTGCTGGCAGTGGTCCCGGCGCAGCCCGTCATCGACCCAAACCCGGTGTCGACCAGCGCGCTTGACCTCATCGAGGCGCGCACGCGTCCCATCATCGGCTCTGTGCCCGCCGCAGACGACGGCGGCGGCTGTGCGTGCGGCAGCGGCCTCGCCGGGGCAGACAGCAAAGGCATCGTCACGGGTGAGCTCGTCGAGATCGGCCCTGTCACCGCACAGTGGGTGTCCGGCCAGACCGGCAACGCCGTGGCGGATTGGTTGACCGACAACGACTTCGAACTGCCCGCAGGCGGGGCGGAGATCCTGCAACGCTACACCGACCGCGGCTCGAGCTTTTTGGCGTTCAAACGCAACGCCACGGCCGGCACAGGCGCCGCACGCATCGGCGTGCGCTTCACGCTCGATGGCGATCACCGCGCGTACGCGCTGCAGATGGCGACGCTCGGCGCCGCACCAGAGTTGGCGCTGACGATCTTCGTCGCGACCCGCGCCGCCGTTGGCCCCGATGCGCCGTACCAAGCCGTCACCGTGGACCAGCTCGACGACACGCTCCTGAAGGCGGGTGACTACGAAGGTGCCGTGCGCCAAGCCGTGCGAGAAAAAGGTGGCAAGGCGTTTGTGGTCGAAACCCAAGCGCTCGCGAGCGCCATCGGTACCGACGTGGAACTCGCGGGCATCATCCCCCAAGAGTTGGTGGTGACGCGGTTGTCGACGATCGCGCAAACGCGCGACTTGACCGACGACGTCACCTTCACCGCCGATGCGCCGCAGGGCGTCGGTCCCATCGTCGGCGGCTGGTTGATGTTGGACGGCAGCGCCCCACCGATGCCGCGCCTCGACCTCGCGCTGTGGGCGCTGAGCGTCGTGTTGGCGCGCGTGGCGCTCAAGAAGCGGCGCGCAGCTGCTGCACCGGTGACGGCGTAGCGCCGCCGGCCGTGGCCAGCACGACGCTGGTGCCCGGCGCCGCGCGCGCGCACTTGAGATCCCACCCCGGGGTCAGCCCTTGAAGGTCAAAAAAACAAGCGACGTCTGCAGCCCCCCGACGTACCGGTGCCTCGCGTGGG
>JAYTVG010000146.1:0-7750 GCA_043744135.1 Deltaproteobacteria bacterium
ATTGAGGTCCACATCAAGGGGCTGCGCAAGTGGGTGTTCCCGCATCTTGAAGCGAAGCTGCTCAAGCGGCCGCGCGCTGAAGACCGCTACAGCGACCTGCTGAGTTTTCTCGACGAGATCGCGAGCAAAGAGGCGGGCCGGGTCGCTGTGCAGCGTTTGTTGCGCGACGCGCACGGCGTTCAAACGCTGTCGGGTGTCAGCTACCGCGAGTTGCGTGAACGCGCGCACGCCTGCGCCGCGCGCTTGGCCGATATCGGCGTGCACCCTGGTGCTCGCATCGCGCTCGTCGCCAACAACTCGCCCGAGTGGGCGATCGCGTTTTTCGGCATCTTGTGTGCAGGCGCGTCGGTGGTGCCAATGGACCCAAAGCTCGCCGACGACGAGCTCGGCAAGCGCTTGGTCTTGGTGGACGCCCAGATGGCGATCGTCGGGCCCGGCGCGCACGCCCCCGACGGTGCTGCGTGTCTCGATCTGCTCGAGCTTTGCGAACCCGCGAGCGCCGAGCGTGCGCTTGAAGCACCCGAAGTTTTGGTGGTCGCCGACGATGTCGCCGTCATCGCGTGGACCGCGGGTACCACCGGCGCCAGCAAGCCCGTCGTGCTCACGCACAAAAACATCACCGCTGTGCTCGCAAGTGTGGCGCCGTTGTTTAAGCTCACCGAGCACGACAGTGGGCTCAGTGTGCTGCCGCTGTTTCACACGTTTGAGTTGACGTGCGGTTTGTTGTTGCCACTGTTACGCGGCGCGCGCGTTACCTACGTCGATGACGTCACCGCACAAAACCTCAGCGACGCATTCGCAACCGCCAACATCACGGCCATGATCGGCGTCCCCCAAGTGTGGGAGGAGCTCGAGGAAAAGATCAAAAACGACCTCGTGGACAGCGGGCCGTTTGCCGAAGCCGCGTTCAAAGCGGGCTTGGTGGTCAACCGCACGCTCGGCAAAGCGCTCGGCATCAACTTGGGGCGGGTGCTGTTTTCCACCGTGCACGATCGCATGGGCGGTCGCGTGCGCTTTTTGATTTCCACGGGAGGCCCGGTCTCAAAAAAGACCGCGGATATGTTTAAAAACCTCGGTATCGAGCTCAAGCAAAGTTACGGCATGACGGAAGCGGCCCCTGTGCTGGCGATCGGCGATGCGCGCGGCGCAACGGTCGTTCCCGGTGTCCAGGTGGAGATCCGCGATCAAAACGCCGAGGGCATCGGCGAGATCGTGGCGCGCGGCGACGGTGTGATGAAGGGATACGCAGCCGGTGACGGCGACGAGCTCACTGCCGACATGATGGCCACAGACGGATGGTTGCGCACCGGCGATCTCGGCCGCATCGACAAGGACGGCCGCATCACCGTCGTTGCGCGGCACAACGAGGTCATCACGTTGCCGAGCGGCAAGCGCGTGTACCCGCGCCAGATTGAAGACGTGCTCGCCAACACCAAAGGCGTCGACGAAGTGTGCGTCGTCGGACTGCCCGACGGCCAAGGCGGCGAACGCATCGTGTGCTTGGCGGTCGCAAGCGAAGGGCAAGACGTCGCGACAGTCGAGCGCAACGTGGCCTATGCAGCACGCAAGCTTGACGACGACGAGCGTCCCGGCCGCGTACTCGCGACGTTCACGCCGTTGCCGCGCACGTCGGATCGCAAAGTGAAGCGCACAGACGTGATGGCGCAAGTGTTGCTGGAAGAAAACAAACGCAACAGTGTTCAAGCACTCGAGCCCACGGAGGTGTTGCCGAGGGTCAGCGCAGTCGCGCGGCGCGGCAACCCTGTCGACGTGAAACAAGATCGCTTGCCCGCGCCCGGCCACAAGGTGCGCGCTTTGCCGAGCGAGCAAGCGCAGCCGATCGCCGTGCCCGCTGCCGTTCGTGACGTCGTCAAATCTCTTCTCGGCGTGGCGCAGCGGCGTTTTTACGACAGTGCGATGCGGCTCGACATTGAAGGCGAAGACAACATCCCGCACAACCGCCAAACGATCGTCGTCGCCAACCACGCCAGCCACTTGGATATGGGCGCGATTAAGATCGCACTCGGCCGCTATGGGGAAGGGCTGACGGCGCTGGCTGCGAAGGACTATTTCTTTGAGGGCAAGTGGCGGCGGATGTATTTCGAGGGCTTCACCAACTTGCGCCCGTTAGAGCGCGGAGACGGGTCCGGGATGCGCGGGCCGCGCGAAGCGATGCGTGAGGCCTCGGCGCTCGTCGAGCGCGGCCACACGGTGTTGTTGTTCCCCGAGGGCACGCGCACAACCACGGGCGAACTTGGTGTGTTTCGGCCCGCTGCGACGTACCTCGCGCTCAAGCACGGCATCGACATCTTGCCCGTGTACGTCGAGGGCACGTTTCGTTCGATGCCGCGTGGCAGCGTGATGCCGAAAAATCGCAACATCGCCGTGCGGATCGGGGCGCCGATCTCGTCGCAGGAATTGAGCATCGCTGTCGACGCGTTGGGGCTTCGGCCAAGCGCCGCGAGTCAAAAAACCACGCTGGTGGTGCAGCGCGCCGTCGAAGCGTTGCGCGACCGCCGTCGGTTCGTGCTGGCTGACGTCCTCGATGAGGCGCTCGGCCGCGCCAACCCCGACCGCATCGCGGTGACCGCTGAGAGTGAAACCGGCAAGGCGCTGCGCGAGATCTTCTCCGACTTGCAGCAGCGCTTTCAAAAAGACGCGGTGAAAGATGCGCTCACGTACTACTTCTCGCTCGGCGAGGGCAAAGAGGCCAAGTGGACCGTTCAGGTGAGCCAGCAGGCGTGCCGCATCGTCAACGACAAGGTTGAAGGCAAGGCCGACTGCGTGTTTAAAACCGACGCGAAGACCTTCACCGAGATTATTCGCGATCACCGCATCCCGGACGTCAGCGAATTTCTCAACGGCACGATCAAGACCAACGACCCGGACCTGCTCTCGACGTTTTTGACGATCTTCAACATTTGAATTCCATCTCCCAAGGTCGATGAAGTCGATCTGTTGATGCGACGCTGCTCAGCGAAGGACCCGCGATGAAACGCACAACAGTTTTGGTGACCGGCGCGACCGGCTTTATTGGCCGCCACACCGTCAACGCGTTGTTGGACGCGGGCTACGCCGTGCGTGCCCTGTGCCGTAGCGACGAGCCGGCCCTCAGTGCCGCGGGCGCCCATGTCGTGCGTGGCGACGTGCTCAAGCCCGCCAGCGTCGCTGCGGCGCTCACCGATGTCACGCATGTGGTGCACGGCGCGGGCTTGGTGTCGCGTGAACACAAAGACGCGAGCTTGATGCATCAGTTGCACGTTGCCGGCACGCGCGACGTGGTGACGGTCGCGGCCGCGGCTGGCGTCAAGCGCTTTGTGCACTTGTCGACGTCCGGCGTGGTGGCGGTGGGGGACGACGCCGACATGGTGTTTGTCGAAGACGACCCGGTGCCGTTTTCTCACCTCGCGCAATTTCCCTACTACCTGTCAAAGTGGCTCGCCGAGCGCGCGGCCGCCGACGCCTTGTTGCATAGCGGGGCGCGCATGGAGTTGGTCACGCTCAACCCCTCGTTGGCGCTCGGGCCCGGCGACGCACGGGGCTCCTCCACCACCGACGTGCGACGCTTTTTGAACCGCGAGGTGCCCATCACGCCCTCGGGTGGTTTTTCGTTTGTGGATGCGCGCGACGTCGCTGAAACGGTCGTGGCAGCGCTCGAGCAAGGGGCACCGGGCGAGCGTTATTTGCTCGGTGCCCTCAACTTGACGTTTCAACAATTCTTTACGCGCTTGACGCAGGTCAGCGGCGTGCGCGGCCCGCTGCTGCCCATCGCCGTGCCGAAGCGCTTGTCGATGTTCGGCATCTCGGCGCTGCAGTCCGTCGTCGGTTTGGTGGGCGGCAAGCTGCCGGTGACGGCGATGGAGGCGCAGATGGCGAGCGCGTACTGGTACGTCGACTCACGCAAGGCAGCGCGCGCGTTGGGGTTTGCCCCGCGCGATCCGATGGCGACGTTGCGCGACACCGTCGCCGACGTGCGCGGCCAACGCGCCGCTTAGCGCCCGCGCGACAAACGCAGTCCGAGCTTGCGCGCATCGAATCGAGCAAGCGCAAGCGCTAGGCGCGGTCCCTCCTCGACAGGCAGCGATCGTCGATGTGCCGCAACGCGCGTGATGGCGGTGGGCTGTCGACCTGTCCGCCGCATGCGCGCGACAAATCGGACGGTTTTGGCCGCCCGCGAGCCAACAATTGCCCCTTGAGCCAAAAACCAGGGCACAATCGGGTCGCGCATGCCCAGCCCGTTGAGCCCCCAACCCCCGTTTGCGAACAGCGCGTCAAACCCAGTCTCGCTGACGATTCGTTTTGCGCGCCCGGACGGCTTGGCAAGCACCGTCGTGGTCGAAAGTGGCCGCGCGCTGGTGCTCGGCCGCGACCTCGGCTGCGACGTGCGCTTGGATGGGCGCAAGGTCTCGCGGCGCCACCTGCGCATCGAAAACCGCGCGAGCGGTGACGTGGTCGTGGTCGACAACGACAGCCACAACGGGACCTTCATCAATGGCCAGCGCGTCACCGAAGCCGCGCTGTGCGACGGCGACCTCGTGCAAGCGGGCGAGTGGGAGGGGCGCGCTGAGCTTCGCGCCTCGCACGCTTCGGGGGGGCAGCGCCCCCCCGGCATGCCGCGCGTGATGGCTGCGGTGATGCCTGCTGTCTCCGTCGAGATGAGCAAGGACAGCACGGGGTCGGTGAGCCAACGCGTGCAGCTGTCGGATGGCTTTGAAGGCATCACCGACCCTGAGGGCCGCGCGCAACCACGCTTGAGCGCGCCTGCTGGTGTTGCTGCCACGCAGTCGCGCGCGATGGCAGCGGGATCGGGCACCGGCACCACGCGCGTGATCGCACTGGCTGACTTGCCGCCACTGCCGAAAGGCACGTGGAATTGGGACGACGCCCAGCCTTCCGCGGACGGCTTGCGCTCGGCCAAGGTCGAAGACAATCCGATGGTGCGTCGCATCAGTGAAAGCCAGGTGAACCTGGATTTCCGCGGCCTATCGGAGCTGTCGCAAGGGCTGTCGGACGACGGCACCGGACTGCGTCCCGTCAGCCCGCAAGCGATCGATGGCATCTTGTTGCGCTTGGTGTTCAAGGTGACCGAAGCGCTCGCGCAGGCCGAGTCGATGGATCAATTCCTTCAAGAGATGTGCGAGAGCCTGCAGACCGCGGCGCGCGCAAAAGGCGTGATCGTGTTGTTGCCCGACGACAACGCCGCGCTTCAGCCGCGCGTCATCAAGCTGCGGCGGCCCGACGAAAAGGTCGAGCTGTCACGCACGGTCATCGAGCACGCGGTGCAGTCCAAAAGTGCACTGACGACCGAGGACGCCAGCGCGGACGAACGCTTCGCGCGCGGCGAGAGCGTGTTGCGTTTCGATCTCAAAGCCGTGTTGTGCGCGCCGCTCGTGAAAGACGACATCGTCGTCGGCGCACTGTACATCACGCGCGATCTGCCGTTTTCCAACACCGAGCGCGACTTGGTGGCGGCGCTCGGCCAACTCATCGCGATGGGCCTTGAGCGCTCCCGCCTGCGTGAGGAGTATGCCGCCGCGGAGCGCACCAAAAAATCGCTCGAGCGCTTCCACGCCCCGGATGTGGTGCGCCGCTTGATGATGGAGAGTTCGGCGCCCGCCAGCGCGCGCGGTGATGGCTTGTTTTTGGAGCCGTTGACGGCGACGGTGCTGTTTTGCGATCTCGCGGGCTTTACCGCGTGGTGCGAGGCGCACGACGCAGAAACGGTCGGGCGCGTGCTCAACATGTACTTGGGAACGATGACCGAGCACGTCTTTAAGTACGGCGGCACCGTCGACAAATTCATCGGCGACGCGGTGATGTGCATCTTTGGTGCGCCGTTTATGGCCGACGACGACGCCCTGCGCGCTGTGCAGTGCGCCATCAGCATGCGCGCCGCGTTTCGACAGCTGGTGGCGTCGGGTGCTGTTGGCGAAGACGCAAAGACGCTCGACGTACACATCGGCGTCAACACCGGCCGCGTCGTCGCTGGCACCGTCGGATCTGCACAGCGTATGGAGTACACGGCGCTCGGCGACACCGTGAACATCGCCGCGCGTCTGGAGGGGGTCGCGAAGGCAGGGATGATCGTGCTTGGGCCCACTACGGCCGCGTTAGTGAGCAGCACCATCGGCGTCCGATCGCTCGGCCGCGTCAGCTTGAAAGGTAAAGCCGAAGCCATCGAGGCGTTCGAAGTGCCCGAGGACGCGGCTTGATCGCCGATGCTTTGCCGGTATCCTTCCGTAACCACGCATGAGGTGTTCGATGTTGCGTTTGAGTCTGTGTTTCGCCGCCGTCGCGTCGTTTTCGTTGGTCGCATGCTCCGCAGCCGTCACAGGCGAAGGTGAAGGCGAAGGCGAAGGCGAAGGAGAGGGCGAAGGAGAGGGTGAAGGCGAAGGAGAGGGCGAAGGTGAAGGCGAAGGAGAGGGTGAAGGTGAAGGTGAGGGAGAAGGCGAAGGAGAGGGCGAAGGCGAAGGAGAGGGCGAAGGCGAAGGAGAGGGGGAAGGGGAGAGATGCCGCCAAAGCGAGGACTGCGCATCGTCCGCCGGTGGCGCTCAGATCTGCCAATCCGAAAACGACGCGCCGCTGTGTGGCGCAGCACCACCGCAGATCGCTGACAATTGTTTTTCCAACCAAGACTGCCCGGCTGACGCGGTGTGTGACCGGGTCCACGACGCGTGCGGCCAGTCGCACCTCGATTGCGTGCCACCGTGCGGCATCAATGCCGCGTGCGCAGAAGCCGAATCGTGCACGGATGGGCGCTGCGAAGCCGTCAGTTGCCAATCTGGCCTGTTTGATTGTCCTGCGTCTAAGCAGTGTCGTGACATCGCCACGGAACCGTTGGCGGACGACAGCGATCACGGCTGCGGCATCATCGCGTGTCAGGGCGACGCGACGTGCCCTGCCGAAACGTTTTGCGTGAATGGCGGCTGCGCGTCTGTGCTTGGCCAATGCACGTTTCCGCCCCCATAGTCGGACAAGCACCAAGCGCCGCGCCGTGGGCTGCGTCGGCGCGCCGTTGCCCAACGAGCCGTCCACGGCTGTGCTGTCGATGTCGCTAGCGAAACGCCGCGAGCTCCTTGCGCAGGGTCTCACGCAAATCATCGGCGAGCGTACGGGCACTTTGTGGTGACACTCCGCGCTTCACCGCTTGCGTCACTGGATCGAGCCACAACAACAAGCTGTCGTTTTCAAACATGAACAACCCCTGTTCGTGTCGGACGTACACCAGGCGGCTATCGCTGAAATAAAAGTCGGTGGTGTGCGCGACCGCGCCCTTGTCGTCGACGTCATTGACGCGCAATTTTTGCGGCACCGTGCCCGCGCGCCACAGCTCGACTTTGCGCGCCGGTGACTGCTCGGTACGTTCAACGCGCACAAACGTTGGGAGCGCGGCATCGACCTCGATCGCATGCGCAAGCGCTTGCGCTTTTTTGCGATCCGCATCGCTGGGTCCCCCTGCTGGCGCAGCGATCGGGACCGGGCGCGCGGGACCTTTTGCCGTGTCTGCCTTTGGGCACCCCACGCAAACCGCCATCGCCAGCGCACATGACATCAGTTTCAACACCATCGCCTCCTGTTGTTCGTCGCCAACGAATCGAATTCACCGACCTTGGGAGGTGAACAATAAAATTCACCGACTTTGGGAGGTGAACAATAAAATTCACCGACCTTGGGAGGTGAACAATAAAATTCACCGACCTTGGGAGGTGAACAATAAAATTCACCGACCTTGGGAGGTGAACAATAAAAT
>JAYTVG010000147.1:0-2360 GCA_043744135.1 Deltaproteobacteria bacterium
TGGTGGACCTGACCGTCGCCGACGAGGCCGACGACGATCCCGCTGCCGACGACGACACCAGCAAGCGGGCGCGCACGTCGCCGCCCATCTCCGGCGTGACCAGCACTCGAGCGCGCGTCGATGCCATCGTCGGGGCCGTCGTCACGCAAATCGACGCGGTGGATAAGTCGGCGACGGTCGACCTCGGCACCCACGATGCCAAGCTGCCGTTTTCAGGCCTCGCGTGGGCGCGCCCGTTTGATCCCGACAACAGCACCGAAAAACCCAGGACCCCTGGCGACGTCTTGAAGCGCGGCGACGTGGTGCTGGTGAAGCTCGACCGCATCGTGGCCGCCAGCAAAAAGGCGCCCGCGCACTGGGAGGTGTCGCTGGAACAAGAGCCAAAGGTGGAAGGTGCGCTTGTGGCTATTGAGCCCAGCAGCCACCGCGTGCTCGCGCTCGTGGGTGGCTACGACTTTGCGCGCTCGAGTTTCAACCGCGCGACGCAAGCGCACCGACAACCCGGCAGTGCGTTCAAGCCGTTTATCTACGCGATGGGCATCGAGACCAAATTGTTTTCACCCGTCGGATACTTCGATGCCGACACCCACCAGCAGCGGCTCGTCACCGATGCGCCCAAAGTGTTCTTCGACAAGTGGACCCGACAGCCGTGGAAGCCAGAGAACAGCAACTCGCGATTTTTGGGCGACATCACGCTGCGCACTTGCCTGACGTTTTCGGTGAACACATGCAGCATCTCGATCCTCGAGCGCGTCGGTATTGAACCGGTGCGCGCGCTCGCGACCAAGCTCAACCTCAACAGCGAGCAGCATCCGTTGCCGGAAAACCTGACGCTCGCACTCGGCACCGGCGAGGTGGTGCCCATCGACTTGGTTAACGCCTACGCCATCTTTGCAAGCGAAGGCCGCCACGCGCCACCGGTGTTGATCGAGAGGGTCAAACGATCCGACGGCAAGCTCCTCGACATACCGCGTGCCGAGCCGGTCAGCGTGATCGCACCGCAAACGGCGTCGGTCATGACCGAGATGATGAAGAGCGTCGTGCAAAGCGGTACGGCCACACGCGCCCGCGACCTCGGCCGCCCTGTGGCGGGAAAGACCGGCACGACCAACAAAGCACGCTCCGTGTGGTTCGTCGGCTTCACACCCGACGTCGTGGCCGGCGTGTACGTCGGCTTCGACAACAACGAGCCGCTCGGAAAAAACGAGTCCGGCGGTCGCGCCGCGGTACCGATTTGGTTGTCGTTTATGAAAGAGGCGACCAAGGAAACACCCGCGCGCGATTTCGTCTTGGCCGACGGCGTGGTGCGAAAGACCATCGACTCCACATCGGGCCTACTCGCGCGCGCCGCCGAGGGCGCGGTACCGGGGGCGTTGCAAGAGCCTGTCGTCAACGAAGACGGCGACCCGCTTCCCCGCGAGCTCCCCAAGGGCATCATCACCGAGGTATTTTTGGCCGGCACGGATCCGTTGCTCAGCGCGGACGACGCACCGCCGCTGCCGCTCGACATGATGGAAAAGGGCGGCTTGAGTCCATAGCGCGTTGGCGTGTGCGGCCACGTGGGCGGGCGGCAAGCGCGCGCGTCGACGCGCATGCGGCTATGCTCGTGCGGTGTCGATGCAACCGCATGAACCGGCCGGGCCCAGCGCCACGGATCTGGTGTTTGGCCGCTACCAAATTATTCGCCGTCTCGCGGTGGGCGGGATGGGTGAGGTGTTTTTGGCGCGGCAAACAGGCGTCGCCGGTTTCGATCGTCTCGTCATCTTAAAAAGCTTGCTGCCCGACCTTGCCGCTCAACAGGATTTCGTCGAGCAGTTTTTAGACGAGGCGCGCGTCGCGGCCACGCTCAACCACCCAAACATCGTCAGCATCTTCGAAGTCGGCTTGTGGAACGGCACGTACTTTATCGCGATGGAGTACATCCGCGGCGACAACCTCTCGCGGCTGCAGCGCGCGGGTGAACGACGCCAGCAAGCGATGCCACCAAACGTCGCGGCGCTTATCGTTCACGACGTCGCGTTGGCGTTGGACCACGCGCACCACGCGAAAGATCTCAAAGGCCAACCGCTGTGCATCGTGCACCGCGACGTCACCCCGCAAAACATCATGGTGCGCACCGACGGCGTCACGAAGGTGGTGGACTTCGGCATCGCCAAGGCCGCCAACCGCAGCTCGCGCACCGCCACGGGCTTACTCAAAGGCAAAGTGCAGTACATGGCGCCCGAGCAAATCGGCGGTGAGGAGCTCGACGGCCGTGCGGATCAGTTCGCCCTCGGCGTCGTGTTGTGGGAGCTGGTGGCTGCGCGCAAGCTGTTCGTCGGCAACAACGACATCGATATTTTGCGTGCGGTGTTGCAGTC
>JAYTVG010000148.1:0-2359 GCA_043744135.1 Deltaproteobacteria bacterium
GAGTGCAAGACCTGCCACGTGGACGCGTACACTGCCGAGACCAAGGATCAGATCTCGAAGGCCACCATGCAGGGCTGCTTGGAGTGTCACCGCCAAGGGACCAACACGGGTCTAAACCCACCCACCACGTGCCAAGGCTGCCACCTGTACGAGCGCGAGGGCTTCATGCCAAACAATGAGATGGTGCTCAAAAAACCCATCGACCACACGACGTTTTTCCGTCGTCATCACGCGAGCGCCTTCAGCACCGATCCCGCGTTGTGCGCGAGCTGTCACGTCGGCACCGACGGCAGCAACGGCACGCGCTGCGACACCTGCCACCTCGTGATGAAGCCGCGCGACCACACCGCCGCGTATCGCGACAAAGTGCACGGGCGCTCAGCGCAGATCGATCCAGCGCGCTGTGCCACCTGCCATCGCGCGGAGCGCTGCGAGAGCTGCCACCGCGAAGTGCCCAAGACTCACTTTCCGCTCAACCAGTGGGTGCAAAAGGGCCAGCACGGCTCGCGCGGTCGCTTGGAGTTGGGCGCGTGCATGACCTGTCATCGCTTTGAGACCACCTGCAGTAAATGCCACACCAACAACGCCAACTAACGCAGGTGGACGGGCGATGCGCACCTTAGCCACCAGCCGCTGCGACGCTGGCCCCCGCGAGCGCAACGAGGATTGCGTGGTCGTTGATGCGGAACTCGGCCTGTACGCTGTGTGCGACGGTATGGGAGGGCACGCCGCGGGCGACGTTGCTGCGCGCACGGCGGCGGCCGCGCTCAAGAAGTTCTTTGCAAACGACGTCGACACCGTGCGTGCGCTCGACTTGACGAAAGCCGACGCGCGACAGCAGCTCGCCCGCACGATGATCAGCGCTGTTCAGCTCGCGTGCAACAACGTGTTCGCACAAAGTCGAGCGTCAGCGTCGTACCGCGGCATGGGCACGACGCTGACGGCGCTGTTGGTGCTCGACAACGTGGCGGTGCTCGGCCACGTCGGTGACAGCCGCTTAGTGTTGCGTCGCGCCCACACCACGTACCGCATGACGCTTGACCACACGCTTGAAAACGAGCTCATCGCGCAAGGGATGGACGCCGCCGACGCTAAACGCGCACCGCAGGCCCAGCACCTGGTGCGCGGCGTCGGCCAAAACCCGACGGTGCAGGTCGACACCATGGTGTTTGATCTGTACCCCGACGACGTGCTGTTGTTGTGCAGTGACGGCTTGCCCAAGGGCATGCCCGACGATGCGGTGGGCGCCGCACTCCAGCAGGGCAAAGGCGCTGATGAGCTTGTCGACGCCGCGATCGCCGGCGGCACCAATGACAACGTCAGCGCCATCGTGTTGCGCGTACAACCCGATCGCGCGCTGACGCACGCGCACGCCCTGGCCAGCGAATCGGAGCAAAAGCGCCAGTTGCTCGAGACGCTGCCGATGTTTCGCGGCGTGTCGTTTCAAGATCTCGCGCGCATTGCGGCCAGCGTTGAAACCGTCACGCTCAACGCCGGTGACATCGTGTGGACGCCAAACGCTCTCGACGATCGCTTCATCACCGTGCTCGCGGGCAGCGTCGGCATCTCGCTGCATGACGCGCACATCAAAACCGCCAAGGCCGGTGACTCGTTTGGCGAAACCTCCATCTTCGCGGGGACCTCCACGCCGGTGGCCGCGTACGCTTTAGCCCCGACGACGCTGCTGGTGTTGCGCCGCGACAACTTGCGCGAACTGTGCCGCAGTCACCCCGTGCTCGGCGTCGACTTGCTGTGGCGGTTCTCCGCGTCGCTGTCGCACCAAGTCGAGGAGATCGTCACGCGCGGCTGGCTGTCGGCATAGGCACGCGCCGTGTGCTGTCAGCTTTTCGCCATCGCCACGAGGTCGACGCTGCGGTGCAACTCCTCGAAATAGGTGTTGGGGTCGACGCGGATGATGGAGCCTTGCGGGCAGTTGTACACGCAGTTGGCCTGCTCGTACCCCTTGCAAATGTCGCACTTGCTCGCCTTGCGTTGTGGCTTGGCGGCTTTCTTGTCGCCCACCACCACCATCGAGATGTTGCCGAACTCGCATCCTTTCGCGCACGCCCCGCAGCCGACGCAGAAGTCCTTGATGTAGACCTCACCGTCTTTGTCGCGCGCGATCGAGCCGACCGGACACCCCGTCATGCAATCGGGGGTGCGGCAGTGCACGCATGAGTTTGGAAAAAACAAGTGCTCAAGCGCGTGGCTGTCAAAGTCACGCCGCGTGAGCTTTTTACCTCGACGAATCAAGCGCGAGTAGCCGTCATGCAAATCGCTGCACGCCTGCACGCAGTTGCCGCAGCGGGTGCACGTGTCCATGTCGATGATGAGCGCGGAGCGTGCTTGGCCCATGCCG